>JAEZBW010000237.1 GCA_023426765.1 Bacillota bacterium | reverse complement strand
CTTCTAAAGTTATGTCTTTATTCGTCCTGCAGCCTTTCAATGAGTGCATACAGCGCTTTGGCCGAATTGAAATTCTTCGGAATGATCTCATCCACCGGAATTTTCACATCATATTCCTCATTGATTTCCGAGATCAATGTGATGATATCGAAGGAATCCAGCACCTTGCCGTCAATCAGGGTCTCACTGGTTTCAAAATCCACCTCGGGATGCAGTTCCTGCAATATTTTCAATAATGCTTCCATTTTACACAGACTCCTTTTTGGCTTTCACATATTTTTCCTTCAGCAGCAGCCGGTTTATTTTTCCGTTGTTGGTCAGCGGCATGACATCCAGCTGATCCACCAGGTTCGGAATCATATACCTGGGCAGCTTTTCCTTTGCATATTGCACCACATCGGCTTTTCCCGGGCTGCCCATATAGCAGAGGATGATCTTTTTCTTCTCGTCATCAAAAATGCAGCAGGAGTTGATAATGCCATTCATCCGGTTGATCACCATCTCAATTTCACCCAACTCGATGCGATGCCCCATATGTTTGATTTGGTAATCCTTGCGGGACAGGAAAATCAGCTCTCCCCGCTCGTTATACTTTCCGATGTCCCCGGTGCGGTATATCCGTTCCGGATACAGGTCGTTCAGCGGGTTTTGAACAAAGGCTTCCTGGGTTCTGGCAAAGTCCTTGTAATACCCCAGTGTCAGCGAGGTTCCGCGGATGCAGATTTCTCCCGGTTCTCCCGGAGCGGCTTCCCGGTTTTGATCGTTCAGAAGCAGAATTTCCTTATTCGGGAAGGGCTTTCCGATGGGGATGACATCATTTTCTGTAAACTCCCGGTCGGCTTCGAAATAGCAGGACATGCCGGTGGCCTCGGTGGGCCCGTACAGGTTGATGAACCGTGCGTTGGGCAGGGTTTTTTTCCATAACAGGAATTGCTTCATGGGAAATACTTCACTGCCAAATGCAATGGTGTGCAGCGTTTCAGGGATTACCTTGTCAAATACGCCCAACCCCGATATCATTGTCAACGCAGGAACCACCCAGCAAACCGTGTTGATTTTTTTCTCATTCATAAATTCCACCAGCTTCAGCGGAAACATGAATAGATCTTTGGGGATGATCACCGCCGTAGCGCCGAACTTCAGCGTCGGATAAATTTCCTTCAGCGAAGCGTCCACATACAACGGGGTTTGATTGCCGAAAATGGTGTTTTCGTTCACACCTAAAATCCCGGACAGGCTTTCGATATAGTCGATGACCGAGCGATGGCATGCGACAACCCCTTTGGGGACGCCGGTGGAGCCCGATGTGAAAACAATATAGATTGGGTCGGTATCAATGGCTTTGGAGGCAATACGCTGTAAAGCCGCTTCATCGGGCTGCGTTTTCGCTATTTCATCGTAGGGGTAAACTCTACCGGTGTAACCGAATTGCTGAATCTTGTCCCGGGTGGATTCATCGCAGAGGATCGCCTCGGGCTTCAGGCTTTCAAAGATCAGTTCAATGCGGTGCGCAGGCATTTCTTCATCGATCGGGACATAATAATTCCCCGAATAAACCACTCCTAAAAATGTGACGATGGTTTTCGGGTGTTTTTTCATAAAAACCACAAGGGGTTTCTTATAATGGCCCTGCTGTGATAAGAAAGTGCCTATGGAACGTGCGCCGTCATAAACCTGCCGGAATGAAAGGGCTTCCGCTTCATTCGCATAACAGGTTTTGTCGGGGCATTGGTGAACTATATTCTCAAGATATTCAAGAATATTCGTTTGTCTTTTCATTTTCGGCTTTCACTCCTGTGTTATCTATCATTATTCGGTGACCAGATGCAGATATTCCCTTTTCAGCCGACCTTCGCAAAGCAGCACGGATTTTCGTGCAAGTACTTCCATGCCGTCCAAAAAACCAGAACCTAATGGAAAATCCCTGTGAATCATGGACAGTTCGGTACAGCCGAGAATGATGGCTTCTGCCCCATTCCGCCTTAACTCCTCTTCCACCAGGCTGAAATCTTCCATCTTTACAGGCCGGTTGGCCTTTATACTGCCATAGATGATATCCATGACACGCTTTTGTCCTTCAGCAGAAGGCTCAACCACTGAAATACCCTGCTGCTTCAGCCCTTCTCTGAAAAAACCGCTGGAGATGGTTCCATCGGTGGCCATCAGCCCAACCTTTTGGATTCCCTCCTCTTTCAGGCAAACGGCCGTTTCATCAATCATATGGATGATCGGCGCCCGAATCCCCTCCTGCAGCTGCCTGAAAAAATAATAAGCGGTTACACAGGGAATTGCAATGTAGTCCACGTGATGATCCGCCAGTTGATTCCCGGCTTTAATTATCGCTTCGAGCGGGCTGCTGCTGCTTTTACCGACAATATAGCTTGTCCTGTCCGGTGTGTCCGGCCTGTTGAAAATAATCATCGGAAGGTGTTCACAATCGGCACCGGCATCGGTCATTCGAACCACCAGTTCCATGAAATATGCCGTCGCCAGCGGACCCATTCCCCCGATTACGCCTAATTCTTTCGTAAGTTCTCCCCCTTTGGCCATTTCCTGTTCTGTACAATTGTGGTAAAACCATTATTCCCGGAATCGCATTTTATCATTCCTGTATCGCTTGCAAACACTGAGTGACAGCCTATTTCCCACGCATTAGTCTTTCGCGCGCAAGGCAAGGATCTCTTCGGTGGGTTTTTCTTCTGAAACAGGATATTTTTCTTTATCATAACGGTAATAATAATCGTTTTTACCCACACGCTTTGAAAACGCATCTATCTCTGCTGTAGTCAGCATGAAAGAGACAAAATAGGGCTTGTGGGGGCAGGCATCAAAATGGTACCAGCCTTCTCCGTAGTTCACCATATGCCAGTAATGGTGTGTTTCGTCGCCGATAGATGCCCTCTCCACGCTTAAAGCCTGGATGCCTATCTTATCCAGCAGCAGATGGGATATGGAGTAATAGGTAAAGCAATCCCCGACACCCCGTACTATCCCATTCTTGGCTTCCTTCATCCAGTCGGATTTATCCGATACGCCGGTATAGGCAACATGACGATTGACATATTGGTACACCGCCCATGCCTTTTCCAATATTGTCATCTCTTCTGTGATAATCTTTGCCACGATTTCATCAGCCAGTTTGTCCAGTTCTTCCCGGGTAACCGTCATTTCCAGCATGGTGATGGTTACCTCGGTTTCGGTTTTATTACCGGAAGAATCCACGGCAGAATACATTACCGGATATTCCCCGGCAACCTTCAGGTTCACCTGACTGCTGTCCACCGTAAACGCCACTTCGCCATCCTTGTTGTCTTCGGCATAGACGCCCTTTTTATAGGATACCGGCTGGCCGATATAGGCCATGGCTTTTTTAGCACCGTAGATTTTTGGCGGCTCGACGTCCAATTGAAGGTTCAGGCTGCTTTCAAGCAGGGTCGTATTCCCGCCTGCGTCGGTTAAAACAAGGGTAACAGGCTGTTCTCCGACTTTGTTGAAATCGGGTTCGTTCTGATAAGCTACCGATACCTCAGTTTTATCCCGGATGTCCTGGATAAATGCATTTGCTTCAACGGCCGTTCCCAACCAACCATCCTGTTTGACTGCAATGGCTGCCGGAGGAATTGTATCTGCCACTTCGATGGCAGAGTTGTAAACAACCCCGTCTATGGTGACCCGAACCGGATAGCTTCCAATTTGGTTCAGGTTCAGGGTTTCACCCGCCAGCGTAATATCGCCGGCTGTAACCCCCGGTTTCAGAAAATCCGTCATCGGAATCGCTTCCGAGCCAACTTCAACCTGAAGGGTTTCCACTGCTTTGGAAATCCGGAGGGTGGTTTGATATTCGGCGGCGTTTCCGGCCTTATCGGTTAAAACCAGAACAACGGGCTGAGTGTCCAGCTTCGTCATATCCGGGGCGGCCTTATATTTCACCGTAACATCGGTAGCATCTTCTATCTTTGTAAAAAAGTCTTTGGGCTGAATGTCTTCGACCTGTACCATATCAATGCTTCGAACCTCTCCCTTTGGAGCAATGGTATCCACTATTTGCAAAGATGACTTGTAATTCCTTCGGCCAACCTTGATTTCTATGTCATAAACCCCCGGGTTGTTCACCGGAATGGCAGACAAATCGGTTATAAAACTGGCCGTGTGGTTTGAATTCTTCAAAAAAAGCTCCGCCGCCGGCAATCCCGTGCCGGCTTCTATCGTAACAGCTTCGACGACGCGATTGCCGCCGATGAGGACAACCAGCACGATAATTTCAATAGCCAGAAAAACAAACAGGAACTTCTTTAAATGTCTATTCTGCTTCAGTTTCAATTTACACACCTCTATATTGCTTTCGATGCTTTACACGTAATCCAGCCGGTTTAAGCAATAGAAGGAGCCATATCATTCAAGCTTTTATACCTTACTTTGCGTTTTGCAGCCTGCAGCATGACAGCAACCAGTACCCTTTCAACCCTTTTAACACAATTGCTCTTTTATAATCATAACACAACAACAGGTCTAATTCTATATGTTTTTCTTTCCGGCAACAAACCTGTTTATTCGCCATCAGATTTAATTATAGCTCAGATTGTGAGGGTTTTCATCATTAAATCCCTGCTGTCACGGTTACAGAATAAATTCCGTACTGTTCATGGGTAGTACCGCAAACTATCTACGGTACTACCCGCTAACTCTACTGGTTTGCGAACAGTACCTGAATTCCGCATTCTATACCCCTTGCAGTACGTTCTTCAGATACCTTCCGGTGTAGGAAGCTTCCACCCTGGCTACCTGCTCCGGTGTTCCTTCAGCAACGACATAGCCGCCGCCGTTGCCCCCTTCCGGCCCCATGTCGATGATATAGTCCGCCGATTTGATCACATCCAGATGATGCTCGATGACGATAACCGAATGGCCGTTGTCTACTAAACGGCTCAGGCAATCCAGCAGCTTCTGGATGTCTGAAAGGTGCAGGCCTGTTGTGGGTTCATCCAGAATATACAGGTTACGGGCACCCCGTTTTATCTTTGACAGCTCGTAGGCCAGCTTGACCCTCTGGGCTTCACCGCCCGACAGCGTGGTAGCGCTCTGCCCCAGGCGCAGGTATCCCAGGCCCAGTTCGTTCATGATGCCCAGCTTGTGTTTCAGGTAGGTGTTACCCTTGAAAAAGTCCAGCGCTTCCTCCACTGTCATCTCCAGGATTTCACTGATGTTTTTTCCATTCACTTTGATTTCAAGCCCTTCCTCCGAGAACCGCATCCCTTTGCACACCGGGCAGATGGTTTCAATGTCCGCCATAAACTGCAGGTTCGTGACAATGATGCCATCTCCTGCGCAATGCTCGCAGCGGGTACCGTTTGCATGGGTCAGGCTGAAGTCGATGGCCTGATAACCACGCTCGATGGCTTCGGGCTGCATCGCAAACAGATCCCGTATTTTGTCATACAAGCCGATGTAGGTTGCCGGGTTTGACTTGCTGTTTCTGCCAATGGGGGTTTGATCAATATTGATCACATTGTTCAGCAGATCTGCACCAAACAGAAAATCGTGTTCACCGGCAACGATTCGCGCGCCTGTCTTGTCAATTTTCAGCTGCTTCGATAAGATCTCGTTGATCAATGAACTTTTCCCAGAGCCGGACACACCTGTTACGCACACAAAGACTCCCAGCGGTATATCCAGATCCACATTTTTCAGGTTGTTCTCCCGGGCACCCTGGATGGATATAAAGGTATCACCCAGCTGACGTCTTTGTTTCGGAACATCGATATACGCCTTCCCCGACAGGTAACGGCCGGTGACAGAATCCGGAGCATTCATGATATCTTCAGCCTTCCCGCAGGCAACAATATTGCCGCCGTGAATGCCCGGGCCGGGGCCTATTTCTATAATATGATCAGCGCTTTTGATTGTATCCATATCGTGTTCGACAACAATGACCGTATTGCCGATGTCCCGCAGCTTTTTCATCGTATCGATGACCTTGTGCGAGTCCCGGGGATGAAGGCCGATGCTCGGTTCATCCATCACATACAGCATCCCCATCAATTCACTGGAGATCTGTGTGGACATTTTTATACGCTGCATTTCTCCGCCCGAGATGCTGTCACTTCTTCTTCCAAGGTTGATATAGTGCAGCCCGATATCGATCAACAGGTGCAAGCGGTTTGATATCTCCCGGATGACCGACTGGGCCACCTCCCGCTTCTCGTCTTCAAAGGTGAGCCCTTCAAGGAATGAAAGCAGCTCCGGCAGCTGCATGCGGCTTAGCTGATCAATATTCTTTCCGCCCACCGTCACCTGCAGCCTTTGTTTTTTCAGCCTGGCACCATGGCACTCGGGACATATTTTTTCCACCATGCACTCCTTGATGAAGGTGGGTTCAAAGGCTTCGGTGGTGGAGGACTTGTGGATGTAATGCTTGTACCAGCTTTCAAACTCATGGACAAAACCCCAGAAGGGGCGCTCTCTGCCGGTGATCCAGTTCCTCTTTTTTGCGTCAGGCGGCTGGATCATCTTCACGGGCTCTCCCTTGGTGCCGTAAAAGAGGATGTCATGGATGTCTTTCGGAAGAAGGTGAAAGGGAGTATCCAGACTAAAGCCATACTTTTGCGAGAGGCTGTACATGATAACGCCTCTATAGCTGTCCTTGCCGGAGGTATTGTAAACCGTGCTCTTTAAAGCTCCCTGGTTGATGCTTTTTTCAGGAGCAACAACGAGAAACCTGGGTTCGACCACATAGGACATTCCAACGCCCATACAGGTGTGACAGGCACTGCCCGGTGAATTGAAGGAAAAGTGGAACGGCTGCATTTCGCACAGGGTATAGTGATGCTCCGGGCAGCCCAGCCCTTCATAAAATTTCGGATCCACCCCGCCGATAATCTCCACCCGCAGCATGATGTCCTCCTCCAATGCAGCCATCGCCGCATCGATGGATTTCGCCAGCTGGATATACATATCGCTCTTCAGCGTGAATCGATCGATCACCAGTTCGATTTTATACTCTTTTGTTTCATCCAGTTCCCTTTTCTCTGCCAGAGAAAAGGGTTCCCCGTCGACGAGAAGATTTTTATACCCCTTCTCCCGCAGTTGGTTGAAGGTGTAATCGTAGTCTTCTCCGAAGACCTTGTACACCGGCGCCCGCAGTTCGCATTTCGTGCCCGTGGGCAGGGATGAGATATGTTCGGCGATCTGTGCTGCTGACAGCTGTTTCAAAGGATGCCCGCAAACCGGGCATATGCCCGTACCCACCGTGGAATACAGCAGCCGCAGATAATCATTAATATCGGTGACGGTTCCGACCGTGGAACGGGGATTGTTGTTGCTTTTTTTCTGCTCGATGGCGATAACGGGGGATAAACCCTTAACAGAATCTACCTTTGCCTTTTTCAGCTGCGTGATGCGGTTTTTCGCAAAGTTTGAAACCGAATCGAGGAAACGCCTCTGCCCTTCGCCATAAATGACATCAAAGGCCAGCGAGGACTTTCCCGAACCCGACACGCCGGTGATCACCGTCAGTTTGTCCCGGGGGATTTCCACCGAGATGTTCTTCAGATTGTTTTGTTTTGCTCCGGATATTTCAATGGATGTACGAACAGACATAAAATTCTCCTTTCATTCATTTACCATGACTGCTGCGGACAGGAACCTTTGCTCAACTTTTCCTCCGGGCGGGCCCGGATTTCTTTGCGAAATTTAACCGCGACTCTTGTACCAGTTCATGGAACTTTTTTTATGGTATGTAAAGGTATCCGATTTCTTCAACCGCCTTTTTACCCCGGGCTGTAATCCTGATGATCTGTGACACTTTTTCCAGAACACCTTTTTCCACCAGGAACTCAAACATTTCCACAATGTAATGGGGTTCCAGACGAAAATATCTGGACAATACGGTGATCGTTTTAATCTCCTGGTCGGCCATATAGGTGACAACAGGCTTCTTGATGATGTCCAGGTACTTTTCCAGATATGCATCTATTTTTTCAAGACCTGCAAGAATTTCCTCCTCGCTGAGCAGGTGCGTCATGGCATCCCGGTAAAAGGGATTGATCACATCCGGGTTCGACTGCAGGACTTTCTGGATGGAATTGCGGGAAAACGGCAGCCCCGCCAGACACATTTCAATACGGGCGATGGGTTCGGCAGCCTTCAGCAGGAAGTATTGCGCATACACCGGGTCCTTCCTGACCTGAAGCCACTTTTTCACCTTATCGGAAATTCCTATCAACTCACCGGCCATCGTAAAAATGGATAAAGCCATGTCGTCACTGCCAATGTTTTTGCATTCCTCAAAATACTCCACCAGGCTTTCGTCGGTGCTGTAGATGACTTTCCCGTTGCACAGATAGGACTGGAACCACGAACCTCCGATGCTGCCTTCAATAGCCCGCTTGAACGAACTTCTTATCATCAGAAACACATTGATTGTAATGCCATCCTCCACAATACAGTAGTTTTCATTTCTCAACACCTGATCCCGGACAATGACGGTCATGTCGATATCGCTTTTTTCCCACACCATGTCATAAGCCAGACTGCCGCTGACAATAACTGCGATAACACCCGGATCGCCCTTCACTTTGTCAATGAAGCTGTGAACAGCTGCCATATAGCGTTGCTTTAATTCTTCCTGTTTTCTTGGATCCATCCTTGTTTATCCTCCTCGGAAGTATTTTTACCCGTCTGTAAAGGCAGGGGTATTAAGCAATTTGATAGAAAAACATTTGTTTGTGTTCGCCGAATATGGTAGAATTATACTCGATCCGGTTTTGATATACCGGACAGAAATTGCTGTGATACCGGACAAAAATTGCTGTTCTTGAAGAGGGTTATGGACAATTACCTTTTACAGATTATCAAGGATACCACCGAATACATCGAACAGAATATCCTGGAGCCAATCAACCTCGACAGCATTTCAGAGAATGTGAACCTTTCAAAGTTTCACCTGCTGCGTATCTGGAAGGGGGCAACGGCAACAGGCCTGATGGAGTATGTCCGCAGAAGGCGAATCGCCCTTTCCCTCGGGGATCTGCTGCATCACCAGAACAGTATCGCATTCATTGCGTCGAAGTATTCCTTCGGCTGTGAACGTTCCTATAACCGTATTTTTAATGAGGAGTTCGGGCTTTCTCCCGGGAAATGGCGTAAGAACCCCTGCCCGTTGGACATTCTTGATCGCTTTAATGCCGATTTTATGAACGTTGCCGGGGATGGGCTGGTCTTCCTGAAATCCACCACCATTCTTCCCGCCTTTTCATTGGCCGGCCATGAGTATTCCATCCACGCAGCCGATAATGCAAAGAACCAGACTGCAAATAAATATGGTGTGGATTTCTTTTATAACGAGCGCTTAAGAATCATCAACCCGACAGATAAAAATATCTATATCGGTTTCACCAGCGTCCCCGAAAAATGCGAGGGGGTTACGCTGTATATGCCTTCTCTTCAGATCGATCAGAACAGTATTATTCCGCCGGATATGACGGTCAGGAGGGTTGAAGCCCATAAATATGGCGTCTTCACCTATATGGGGCCCCATGCCCCCGAAGAATTGTCATCTGCAACACTGGCTAAAATATGGGGTTATATCTTTGAAACCTGGATGCCCACAATACAGTTTAACTTAAAGAAAAACTTCAGCGTTGAGCATATCAACTATGCGAAATGCAACAGGTATTATTGCGAATGTGACTTATATTTTCCAATTTCCATTCTGTAGCATGGTTTCAGGTTGGGGCTGCTTCATGAAGAAATACTGGCGTGGTATTCGCACCGGTTTCCCGAAGTTATCCTGACGAGAGTTTATTCATTGAGAAATATCTGTTTACAGCGGCGCAAACCGCTCCATCACTTTTTCGGCGACTTTTATGCCATCCACCGCTGCGGAAATGATTCCTCCGGCATATCCCGCTCCTTCTCCGACAGGATAAAGCCCTGCGATATTGGAAAGGAAGTTTTCATCCCGGTTGATTCTCACCGGAGATGAGCTGCGTGTCTCAACGCCAGTCAATATGCCATCCGGCATGGCAAAGCCCTTGATTTTTGTATTGAAGTGAACAATCGCTTCCTTCATCGTTTCGATCACATAGTTAGGCAGGCATTCTTTCATCTGCGCAAAAGTGACCCCCGGCAGATAGGTGGGTTTTACGCTTCCCCAGGCCGTACTGACCCGATCGGTCAGAAAATCTCCGATCAACTGAGCCGGAGCCCTATAATTCCTTCCTCCGGCTTCAAATGCGAGGCCTTCCCATTTTCTTTGAAAATCGATGCCTGCGAGCGGGTGACCCCCGGGAAAATCAGCCGGTGTTACACCAACCAGCAGGGCGGCATTGGCGTTTTCTCCATCTCTTCTGAATTCACTCATACCATTCGTAACCACACATTGCTTTTCCGATGCCGCAGCCACAACATATCCGCCGGGGCACATACAGAAGGTATACGCCGACCTGCCGCTTTTAGAGTGGTAAGCCAGTTTGTAGTCGGCGGCACCCAACCCCGGATGTTCTGAGGATGACCCATATTGGGCCAGATTGATAAGCCTTTGCGGATGCTCGATGCGCACGCCGATGGAAAAGGATTTCGGCGCCATGACCACACCCCTTTGGTTTAATACTTCAAAGGTGTCCCTGGCGCTATGGCCGATGGCCAGCAGCGCGATACTGCACGGGATTGTTTCATTGCCATTGACAACAAGCGCTTTCATCCGGCCGCCTTCCAGGATGAAGTCGGTAACCCTGGCATTAAAACGCACCTCACCGCCATGGGCGATGATATCTCTGCGGAGGTTTTTCACAACGCCCTTCAGTAAGTCGGTGCCAATGTGCGGTTTGCTGGTATATAGGATTTCCTGCGGTGCGCCTGCAGCTGTGAACTCTTTCAGCACGAACCCGCATCTTTCATCATTGATCAGCGTAGTCAGCTTTCCATCGGAAAAGGTTCCGGCACCGCCTTCCCCAAACTGCACATTGCATTCGGGATCCAGTATTCCTTCCTTCCAGAACCCCTTGATTCGGGCTGTTCTTGCATCAACATCGCCGCCTCTTTCAAGCAAAATGGGGTGGTATCCGTTCCTTGCCAGTATCAGCCCCGCGAAAAGGCCCGCAGGGCCTGTTCCAATGACCACAGGCCTTTCGGTCAGTTTTTCTGAACCTTTGCGCTGGGGTTTACTGATCGCTTCCGGGGCCAGTGCTACATCTTTCAGGGCTCCCATGGCCAGCAGCTTTTTTTCCGGCGAAGTGTCGATATCCACGGTATAAACATAAAGGATATCTTCTTTTTTTCTGGCATCAACGGACTTTTTGACGATCCTGAAATCCATCAGCTCTTCTTCCCGGATCCTCAGCCTGGACAGTATCTTTTTTCGCAGGACAATTCGCTCGGCATCCATATCTGCCGCTTCATGAATCCCGATCTTTATATTGGAAAGCCTTAGCATAAGTCCTCCTGAGATTTGCTGCCTTTTAATTTTGTCGGTCTCTCATACAATCATGGCTAATCGCCAGCCAGGCTGCTTCATTGCAGCGCAGCATATTTCCCAGCGATATAGCCTGATGACCAGGCCCATTGCAGGTTAAACCCTCCACATTGGCCGTCGATATCCAGAATTTCACCCACCAGGTACAATCCCTTTACAATCTTGGACTGCATTGTGTTTTCATCAACTTCATCGGTAATAATGCCGCCGGCAGTCACCTGAGCACTGGGCCAGCTTTTCGTTCCTCGAATCCGAAACCTCCAGTCGGTCAGCACATGGACAATGTCTGCACGTTCCTTCGCCGTCACCCGTGCAGCAGGCTTTTTCAGATCCTCAATCCCCGCTTCATGCAAAATCACCGGTATCAGCCTTTTATTGATCAACCCCACCAGGCAGAATTCAACAGTTTTGTCTGAATTTGCGCTGCATCGCCGATCGATGATTTTTGCCAGCTCGTCTCTGGGCATATCCAGAATGCTCAGCTTTAGCACTGCTTCCTTGCCCTGCTGCAGCAATTCTCCGGCCTTTCTGCTGATCTGCAGGATGGGCGGCCCTGAAACGCCATAATTGGCAAATAGGATATCTCCCCTGTCCTGTGCCAGAGATCGATTTTGATGAAGCACTTCAGCGGTTCCAACAAGCTTCACGCCCTCTATCCTTTGAAAGAAAGAGCCTTCCAGCATGATTTGAACCAGTGCGGGAAAAAGCGGGGTCATCGTGTGGCCCAGTTTTGTCGCCAGTTCATAGCCATAACCGTCCGATCCGCTGGAGGGCATGGCTTTCCCTCCCACTGCAAGAATAACGCTGTCGGCCTGAAAGATGCTGCCGTTTTCAGCCTTCAGCTCAAATTGACTGCCTTTCTTCGTCACGCTCGTAATGCAGGTATCCCCTGCCACTTCTATTCCTAACTGATTGATCTCATACAGCAGGACATCCAGGATGCTTGAGGCTTGCTCGGACATCGGGAACACCTTTCCCATCTCTTCCACCTTAGGGTCAATACCCAGGTCTTCAAAGAAATGAAGGGTCTTCTCAACGGAAAAAGCATTCAGAGCGCCTTTCACAAAAGAAGGGTTGCTGCCATGGTACCACGGAACATCGGCATTGAGATTCGTATAATTACACCGCCCGTTTCCGGTAGCCAGTATTTTCTTCCCCACGCGGGGGTTCTTCTCCAATATCGTAACCGCGGCACCTGCTCTTTGGGCCGAAATTGCCGCTACCATTCCGGCAGCGCCTCCCCCAATCACGGCAACCTTCTTTTTCGCATTCATACCTGTTCCTCGCTATTTGAAATTACAACTGTATCATAACCAGTTTACCACATTTTTCTTCACTGTTTGAATATGAAATAAAAAACGAGCCATGGGAAGGCTCGAGTATGGGTTGTGTATGGTTTACTGTTCACACCTCAGCAGACTTAGCGGGTGTATTTTATTTGTTTGCGCTCCCGCCTGAACTTTTCAAAATATTTTTCATTCCTTCTGTAACACGGATTTCCCCATCAGGCATGACCCACAAGGCCTCCACACCATCGAGGCCTTCCGCAAGAGCGCGGCTTTTTTCATAGGGCAGCAGAAACAATGTGGAAGAAAGAAAGTCTGCCGCGCCTGAATCCTGCGTAATGACCGTAACGGCGCGAAAATGTACCGCCGGCATTAACGTGACGGGATCAATCAAATGGTGTATTCTTTGGTCGTCCACCACATAATAACGCTGGTAATCTCCGCTTGTGACCACTGACGTATCGGCCACATAAGCCGTATCCAGCAAATCCCTGTTGGGGATGTATTCGTTTCCGTCCGGGTCCTGAATGCCAATGCTCCATTTTGTCCGTTTACCGTCTTTCGGTGAGCCTGCAACCCTGACATTGCCGCCGCCCGAAATGGCAAAGGAATCATAGCCCAGCCCGAGCAATTCCCGGGTCACCAATTCAGTGGTATAACCCTTTGCTACTGCACCCAGATCAAGCTTCATACCTATCTCGGTAAGAAAGACCGTTCCCTTGTCTCTGTCAAGGATGATTTTATGAATATCTGCCTTTTCATTCGCGGCCTTTAGTAGCATCAAATCCGGAATTCTTGCCTTCTCAGGGTCTGCAAGGCCTTCATCCCGGTAATCATGCCATATGGACAATACCGGCCCCAGCGCAATGTTTACCGAGCCTCCGGTTTTATCGTACCAGTCGATGGAAAATGAAATGACGTCGAGAATCTCCTTCTGAACCGGAACAGGTTCCAATCCCGCTTTGTCATTGATTGTTTTGATGTTGTTCAGGCCGGGATAATCATGGTATATATCAAAAAGCTGATGAAGCTCTTCAAACTTTTTTTGCCCCTTTTGCGCCATCTCCATGAACGTGTCCCTGTTTTTCGCATACCCCAAAATCTGGATCATGGTGTCAAAGGTTCCCATAAACTCATAGCTGTATTTTTCCATTCTATTGGCACACCCTGTGCCCGATAAAAACAGGATAGTTATCAGAGACAGGATGATGTACGTTCTGATTTTTTTCCATTGGCGCATATGAACACCCCTTATATTTGATGGCATCTCCGACTGCAATCCGAACAGCAACGGTACAAGGTTAAATGCTGCTTATCGGGTTCCGGCTTCCCGCCTTTAAAGGCAGGATTATGTAGGCCATCAGGTTCATTCCTTCAATAATTGTATATTTCCATTCTATTTAATCATTCTTCCCGGAGCGTATCAACAAAATCCTGTAAAAAAATCAACCCCTTCACTATGGAAGGGGCTGAGCATTCACTCTTTATCATTCCGCTGCAGAAGCCGTGCAAAAAACGGAGCTCCTGAGAAGCGGAAGGATTGTTTTATCAAGCCTGTACTACTTTGCGTTTTTAACTGCTTCTTCAACGGCTGCAATATAATCGCCAATACTAACTGTTACCTTACTGGTAAGGTCCGGCTCAGCTGTATGCACACTGCCATTCTCTTCAGTAACCTTCATAGCCTTCACCTGATCGATGGTCTTGCCAACCATCCACTTTTCCAGATCGGCAATCTCTTCGTACCATTCCTTGCCGATTTTGGAAGCTTTTTTCATGCCATACCCGTCGCCGATCTCAACCTTGGTTTTGAACTCGCCGGATTTGTCGGTGGTGATTTTGCCATCGGCCCCGAAAGCAATTTTTGTCTGAGCTGTGTCTATGGTGACACTGACGATTTTTCCACTGCTGTCAACCGATACGGCTGCCATAACGGTGTCAACCTGAGCGTTGCCGGCAGCTTCACTGGTTGCATCCTTTGAACTTCCAATGGAAATAACAGTGCCAAGACCCGTCTTTACAGCTCCGCCCCCAGAGCAGCCCGCCAATAGTGCCATCGAAAGAACGACGGCGATCACCGCAAATAATGCTGTGTACTTTCTCATAATCTCTTCTCCTTTTATGATTGTTTTATGTATACCCTTTTGGGTTACATTTACTAAATGGTACCCTTCCATCCGGGCAGTTTCATTTCTCTGCCCGGAACTCTCCAGACCGTTATCATTCAGTCTGAGTTTGAAAGGTATGAATCGTACAATCTACTGTTCTTGCTTCCAGCGTAAGCTTATTTGGTATTTCGATGCAGTGCGCCTTTAAAGAACAGCTTCAGCCTGCCGTTTCGTTTGAAGTTATCCCACAGGTTGTTCAGCCACGGCTGCAGGTAGTAATCCAGTCCAAATGCGCGTCCCGCTCCGCCCATGGTCGCAATCGACGCGAAGATCATCCACCAGGACTTTTCATACAAGCCGGTGGAAGTGAGGAACATCAGCGTCAGGCCGAAGGATATCACCGAACCGATGAAGCTGAACGCACCGCCAATCAGCATTAAGCCAACCGCAATTTCAAGAATGACCACCAGTACCTGGAATATCATTGCGATGGTGTCATTGGCAAGCACGATATTCTGTAAGAACCAGTTCACCAGGTTAAAGTTACCGATGTGAAGCACTTCAAGCTTTGCAAAAATATCGCTGGCAATGGTATTGCCTTCAACAAGTCGGCTTTCCTGCCCCAAAATAAAATGCAGAATTCCAATGTCAAGGTTAAAGATATCGTCAATTCTGGTAACGTAACTTGCAGCTCCGGTTGCGGAAGAAACACCATCCGCTCCCATTCCCAGGAAGGAAGCAAGCTTCGGAGCCGTCAGCCAGTTTTCGGTGACCTTCTTAATCCCTTCCCACAGCCATATCACACCGAAGAACATGCGCAGCGGCGTCAGCCACCAGGCCTGCATTCTGGTGGACCAATGCTGTTCGGGAAGGATCTTCCTTTGCTTTCTTTCATAAAACTCATGATACAGATATCTGCCAACGCCTCTGACACCCACAGTTTCATACAGGTAGTGCATATTGACCAGATATTTCATCAGCATGGAGAGCAGAACCGGCAGAGATTTCCCCATGATTTCGGATACACCGTAAAAGTTTCCAATGCAGACCATGCTGCCATGCAGCTTGAACTCAACCTTTTCAAGCTCCTTTTGCCGTATTTCGTTCAGAATGTTTTTTGCGGCACCTTCTGCGGAATAAAGGGCAGTTTCCACCATCGCAGGGTATTCCTTGCCTTCCTTGTTCACAAGCCCGCAGATATCCCCTATGGCATATACATTTTTATACTCGGTTCTGCAATATTCATCGACAACAAGGCGTTTTGAACGGCTTGTTTTTTCAACGGGCATGCAGTTCGCAGAATCGCCTGCGGTAATTCCTGCGGCCCAGATGATCGTCTTTGCCGGAATAATGGTTTCGCCGGTAGAAAAGCCTTCGGTGGTAATGTCTTTGATGGTGGTCTTCAGCATCACCTCAATACCAAGCTTTTTCTCCATGTAGCGCTGAGACTTTGCAGATATTTTTTCCGTCATGTTGTTCAGAACTCTTGGCAGCAAATCCACCAGTATCAACCGCACTTTTTTAGGATCAATTTCATGCTCCCGTGCCAGATCTTTTGTCCAGTGTGCCAGTTCTCCGATCATTTCCACGCCGGTAAAGCCTGCACCGGCCACAACGAATGTAAGCAGCTTTGACAGTTCTTTTTCATCTTTTTCGCCGGCTGCCTGTTTAAAGCACTGCTTGATGTGCTCGCGAATTTCAACCGCATCTTCGAAGGACCACAGCGTGAAAGCCGCCTCGGTAGGAATGCCATAGAAATTCGGCTTGCTTCCGGTACCCACAACCAGGTAATCGTACGTATACTCCTGGCTTTCCGAAATGACCTTGTTGTTCTTGAAATCAAATGTTTTAATTTCATCCTGAACAATTTTCACACCGGTATAACGGAAAATATCCTTCAGCGGGATTTTCACTGCGTCTTCGGAAACTCTGTTTCCCGCGACTTCATGAAGCTCGGTCAGCAGCGTATGATAATCATGCCGATCGATAATGGTTATCTCCAGACTGTCTTTCTTCCTGTGTCTGTTCAAAGCCAGTGCAGCCTTTACACCGCCGTATCCGGCTCCTACTATGACAATTTTTTTGCCAGACATACATTCACCCCATAAATTTTATGATTGATACACATATTAAACATATCGGTATTGTTCGGTTTGTTTCATGAAAATACCAATGATGTTACACAAGAATAATACCCACACCCACCTGTTCTGAAACGAATCTTACCAGAAAAATGTTTTTCGGTTTTTTTCAGGATTCGGTATTCAGCCTGAAGCCTTCCAGACGGCTTATGATGCTTTTCGCAATTACACCGGTGACAAAACCGGTAAGCATTGATGCGATCAGCAGGAAAGGAAGGAAAGCGAACACGGCTGTACTTTTCATCACCAGCGATGCTGCGGCAATCTGTCCGATATTGTGTGCTGCAGCGCCGGCAGCGCTTATTCCTATGATGGAATATATGCGGTTGTAACCGGTTTTCAGTACAGCCATGACCATTAAAGCCATGGTGGCTCCGGAAACAGCGATCATCATCGACATCGGCGTTCCGAAAAGCATATTGGCCAGTATGCATCTTAAGATCGTTATGACTACTGCAGATTTTACATCCAGCAGAATCAATGCGGCAATGGTGACAATATTGGCCAGACCCAGTTTTATTCCCGGAATCGGGATGATCAGTTCAAAGGGGATGAACTTTTCCAGATAGGAGAATATCAGCGCCAGACTTATAAATATTCCGTTTGTTGCAAGCCTTTTCATATGCCCTCATTTCAGAAAGATATCCGTTTCCTCTTCTTCCCCGTTGTCCCCGGTTATTTTAATAATCACTTTCGCCGGTACGCATACGGCAACCTGTCCTGGACGGGATATCCATCCGGTGTTTACGCAAATTTTATCGGGGCAGTCTGCACGTTCAAAACGGATTCTTCCGTTTTCGGCAACAATCACCTCATTGTAGCTTCCGTTAATCTCTGTTTCCAGCCTTTCGGTCACTTCTTCAAGATAAATTCTGCGCAGCTCGGTGCCATCTTGCGTAATAACAGCCATCAGCTTTCCGCCCGATGGCTTCAGGTTTATCATGAAAAAGGAACCGGCGGCAAGCAGCAGGATTGTTAAATATACTACAATATCGCCCGCAAAAATGCGTCCGGCCTTTTTTTCTTTTTTCACGCAGGTTTTCTCCCCGGTTTCCATCCCTCACATAGTGAATTAACATAAAATGTTTTATGTGAATAGTTTAACACCCCAACCGGGTTTTTTCAATGGAAAATTGCCTGTCATTAACAGGTATTTTTATCCATTCAAAAGGGAGATATCATTCCAAATCATTCCTCTTTACAGGAACGCATGTTCTGTTTTAGAATGAAGATGGGGGGATTGCATTTATGGATAAAATCATCATGCATATAGACGCGAACAGCGCATACTTAAGCTGGGAAGCCGCATACCGCCTGCAGCAGGGCGCTGTGGTCGATCTGCGTGATATCCCTTCCGTCGTAGGCGGTGACGGGGAAAGCCGGCATGGCATTGTGCTGGCGAAAAGCATCCCGGCAAAAAAGTTTGGCATCCATACCGGCGAAACCCTGTTCTCGGCCCGGCAAAAGTGCCCGAAGCTTGTTGTGGCACCGGCGCGGTACCATTTATATATGATGTGCCACAATGCGATGTTAAGCATTCTGCATGATTTTTCTCCCAAAATTCAGGTATACAGCATTGACGAAGCCTTTCTGGATTACACCGGGATGCAGTCCGTTCATGGTGACCCCGTAGAAGCCGCCCACCGGTTGAAGAACAGAATAAAAAACGAATTGGGGTTCACCGTCAATGTCGGTGTTTCCAATAACAAGCTGCTGGCGAAAATGGCAGGTGAGTTGAAAAAGCCCGACATGGTGCATACGCTCTTTCCCGATGAAGTCCCCAGCAAAATGTGGCCCCTGCCGGTGAGTGAACTGTTCATGGTGGGAAGGGCTACCGCGCCAAAGCTTTACCGCCTGAATATCTTTACAATAGGCGATCTGGCAAGGGCTGACCCCGAGCTGTTGAAGTGCTTTTTGAAAAGCTGGGGCAATTTGATACAGGATTATGCCAACGGTGTTGAGAACAGTCCGGTTGCCGCAGATGCCCGTCCGCCCATTAAAGGCATCGGCAATTCCACCACCATTCCCTTTGATGTGGATACCCTTGCTGAAGCCCGGAAGGTTTTACTGTCCCTGTGTGAAATGGTCTGCATGCGGCTGCGCCAGGCCGGGTTTTGTGCCAAGCTCGTTTCGGTATATCTGCGCAGCACCGATTTGAAGGGGAAATCCCATCAACGCAAATATTGCGTCGCCACCGATGATACGTATAAAATTTTTCTGGCGGCAGAGGAACTGATGCAGGAAGCCTGGACGGGCGAAGCGCTGCGTGGCATAGGCGTTCGCGTATCCGAGCTGGTGCCCAATGACTTTCTGCAAATGTCGGTGTTTGATGCCCCGAATGAAAAAAGAAGGCGGCTGGATCAATCCATGGATCAAATCCGTCTGCGTTTCGGGCCGAAATCCGTTGTCCGATCGGTTTTTCTGAATTCCGGCCTGGCCCCGGTTGCCGGCGGGGTGATCGAAGATTTCCAGATGATGTCCTCCATTCTGTAAAGCAATGTTCAACGAGTGTTTGCACGAATCCAAAACGCGGGCGCTGAAAACGAATGCCGGCTATCCATTAACAGCCGGCATTCAACAGAAATTGTAATTAAAAGGTTCAGGGACTTCATCTGTCTGCCTGTTTCTCCTCATGGTAATCAAACCAGTCAAAATCCGCCGTCTTCATACCGGGTTCGGTTTCGCAGCAGGCAAACATTCCAATATAGGTTCCGACAAAGCCTCCTGCCACGTCGGTGCTGAGCATACGCCCGTCAACATTTTCAATGAGCACCTGAAGGTCTCTTTCAGAAACACCGTACAGGAAGCAGAAATCCTGCCCGTTGGCCGATATCTTCATGACCATGTGGTTATGACCAAATTCTTTCCGCGCCAGTTCGGTTTCCTCACCCTTAAAACACCGGACAAGGCGGAGCATATTTTTACCTTCTATACGGGTATACTCAAACCGGTAGTGATACTCATTGCTCTGCATCAGTACCAGGCCTGCGGTGTCACCGTCTTCACAGGGTTTAAACTCCATGGCGGCTGATGCCGAAAAGTTGAAATGCTGTTGTCTTCTCCCGATAAAGCTGGGGGTTGTCCGTTCATTCAGCTTCCTGTTTCGCAGCATCAGCTTCAGGCAGCCGGATTGAAGATCCCAAAATTGCTCTCTGGGGGTTCGAAGGGAATTCCAGACAGCATCAAGCACTTTACCATTAAAATCATCCCGGGCTGCTGCTGGTATTTCACTGCTTTTCTCCAGCCGGGGGCATGGATATTCAAACTCAATCCTTCCCGATCCCGGGCTGACGATCGGCCATCCGTCCTCCCACTGCACCGGCATCAGGAAGGTCTCTCTTCCAAGGTTTCGGTAATAACCCCCATAAGGTCTTGATGCCAGCGCTACCATCCACCATTCGCCATGCTGCGTTTCAACGATATCGGCGTGTCCCGTATTCACAATAGGATAAGACCTGCCCAAATGCCTGTGCGTTAAGATGGGGTTTGCCGGATTCCCTTCGTAGGGGCCTTTCAGCTGGCTGCTTCTGGCAACGGTCACCGCATGATGGTAGTCTGTCCCGCCTTCGGCAATCACCAGGTAATACATGCCATTGATCTTGTACAAATGCGGGCCTTCAGCCCAGATTGCGTTTTTCAGCGCACCTCTCCACAGACCGTAGCGGGGGCCTGTTAAGGCCATTTTGTTCAGATCCAGCTCTCTCAGCCAAATTTCATTGTCTCCATAATACTGACCGCCTTCGGGCACTTCATCCGTACCCATACAGTAAGCCCTGCCGTCATCATCAAAGAAAAGAGAGGGATCAATTCCCGGCGCATCCTTCAGCCAGTATGGATCAGACCATGGCCCTGCGGGTCTTTCAGCTGTAACAATAAAATTCCCGCCCTTGGTCACATTGGTGGTAATCACGTAAAATAATCCGTTGAAATACCGGATTGTCGGGGCAAAAATACCATGGGAGTGTCCCACTCCATCCAAATCAAGCTGGGATGGACGATCCAATACATGTCCCAGCTGTTTCCAGTTTACCAGATCGGTGCTGTGGAAAATGGGGATGCCGGGGAAATAGGCAAAAGATGAGGTCACCAGATAATAGTCACTGCCCACACGACAAATGGACGGATCCGGATAGAACCCCGGCAATATGGGGTTTGTAAAAGTTTTCACCGGAGGGGAAATATCAATTTTGTTCATATTCAGCCACTATCATTCCTTTCCTTTGGAATAGGACAATTTCTGTCCATATGACAAGGGACGATTGCCCGTCCCTTTTATTCATTCCATGAGCGCTTGTGCGAATGCACCATTCGTTCATCATTATCTCCGATATATATGAACGGTCTGCGAGCAATTGATCAATAGCCTATGAAGCTGTCATCCAGGCCGATGTAAGAATCTGTCTCATCCTCAATATGCATCAGTTCTATCAGCGTTACTTCATTTTTGGAAAGAGAAAGCTGGAAGCGAAGGGTTCCATTCTCGGGTTTCAGGCTGTCCGCTGCAAAATAGGGCTGAGCAGCCAGCTTTAAGGTTTCCACAAGCTCTTTTCCCGGGAACCTGGGTCTGCCCATCTGCATCCAGGTTTTCAGCGGATTGCCGTAAGTTTCGTTAACGGTCTGCCTTTTCATGAAAACCTTTTCCAGGCTGCAGGGAATTTCAATCTCCAGTTCCTTCACCGTATCGGGTTCACCCGCATGAACCGGATTCCAGGCGATCAGCGCAATAGTACCGTCCTTTCTGCGGGTCACCAGCATGTTATCATTGCGGTACAGCTGTTCTTCCCCCATTTTGGAAAAGAAAGAAAACAGGTGATAGGTGGGTTTGGGAATATCGTTCAGTGCGATCAATCCAAAGCCGCCATGAAACTGGGATTTTGGTATATCCTGCTCTTCAAACACATCGCTGAAGGTCCAGTAGGAAAAGGAATCCACATAATCCCCGCTTTCACTGAGGATCCTGGCCAGGTATGCAGCGTTAAACACCGTATCGTGGACGGGATTCAACGGATGCCAGGAGGTGTTGTATTCGGTGATATGGAACGGCAGATCGGGGAAAGGCGATTCCTGAATCATTTTCCGGACGGTCTTGAATTCATTGAGCATATAATCGCTCTTCCAGATCTCCTGATAAAGAAAATGCGCTGTCCTTACAACCGGCTTGGAAGAGGTATAGGCATGACGGGATACGAAATCAATGGGGGCTTTTTGTTTGTAGCAGAAATCCAGAAAGTCGGAAATCCAGTAATCCGAACCGCCGCAAACCGCGGGGCCGCCTACCTGCAGACGGCTGTCCACAGCCTTCACCGCATCGGCAGTTACCTTATACAGCTTGAAATATTCCTGCATATCGGCATCTTTCCAGAAGGAAATCATGTTGGGTTCATTCCATACTTCAAAAGGCCACTGCAGCACCTCTTCGATCCCGTAGCGGGAAATGAAATGCCGGATAACGGCCTGGATCAGCTGCGACCATTTGTCGTAATCTTTTGGCGGTGTGACATTTCCCTTCCAGTAAAATACGGTTTGCTCGCCGGATGCCAGCTTTTGCGGCATGAAGCCCAGTTCGACGAAGAGACGGATGCCCAGGCTCAGATAGGAATCAATAATTCTGTCTATGTAGGTGAAATTATAAAAGGGCTTTATTTCCCCGTTTACTTCATCTTCACGATAAATCCCGACATCATCGCTCAGCAGCCCATGGCCCCGGATATACGAAAAGCCGATGCTTTCCTTTACGGTTTTCAACGCATCCAGATACTCTTTTTGAAGCGCCAAACCCAGTCTTCCTGTACCAACACACATTTTCCAGGCCGAACTGAATTTATTCCCGTTCGATTGTGACGGGACACTAATTTTTTTCATATCGCTCTCCCTTTTACTGTTTTTCTTTGCGGGATGAGCATTCTTGTCATTCCGCTGCCGATTTTCTGTTAAAGATCAACCGGCAAACCTATTATACAAGGCAGCCTGAAAAGTGTCAATCAAGGCGGACGAGTCAGAACTCCCATGAACGCTGCGCACTGTCATTATAGAAAGCGAAGCTGTCATCCTGAGCGTAGCGAAGGATCTTATCATTAGATTCTTCACTGCGTTCAGAATGACAGCTTCACTCAGGATGACATAGAAATTCAAATGCTTTTTGAACAATAGTCAATAGGGGCAGTTCTAATTGACATATTTTTTGAGTCAATTGGAACCGTCCCAGTGACGCAGTTAACATAATAATTGAACCATTTAGAACCGTCCCAGTGGCTTATTGGCCGACTATAAGCTTAATCAATATCGTTATCATTTTGGCGCATTCCTCCCGGGTGGCGGGTTGTTTCGGTGCGAAGACCGCACCGGGCAGTCCGTTCACAATACCCGCCTGCTGCACTGCTTTTACAGACGGCAGTGCATAGTCTGAAATATTCTTCCGGTCTGCGAAGGCCATGGGTTCAATGTTTTGCGGGAGTGTAAATTCAAGCGATTCAGCCAGTCTGGCGATTAACACCGCCATATCCTGCCGGGTGATGCTTTCCTCAGGAGCAAACCGGCCGTTACCGACGCCGTTCACAAGGCCGCTGGCATACGCCCATTCTACGTAAGGTGCATACCATTTATTGATATCCACATCGGTAAAACTGGATACTGCCACAGGCTTAATCTCTGCCTCGACCGTTTCAGCCAGGATTTTTACAAACTCAGCCCGGGTGATATTCGCAGAAGGCTTGAACAGGTTTCCACCCACACCGTTCACGATTTCACGGGCAGCAAGGAAATCAATGTACTCCTTTGACCAACCGGCAACATCGGTGAAGTTCACTGCGTTATGGATACCTGTGTATAGTGAGTTATGTGTTGTTCTGATCACAAGCCTTCCATTCACCATGGCTGACATGGGCAACAATCTGTATTGTCCATCTTCGGTCAGATACGCACCCACAATTTGATCCTGTGAAGCAGAATCCCCAGTTGATGCCATACCCTCCAGTTCAAATACCATGGGTACAGGTTCGGACGTGATTTCTGCAAGGCTTCTGCCCCCAATGCGAAGTTCAAAATCGTATACCGGTCTGCTTCCTATTAATTCCGCAAGCCCTTCGGGATACTCCTGTACCTCGGCACGGCGAATTCCAATTGTCACTTCCTGCTCTCCGCCGGTTTGCTCAAGAAGCTGTTGTAAGATTTCAAGCGTTTCGGGCTCCAGAACCATTCTGCCTGAAGAGGTTTCAAAGGCAACACCAGCCGCACCGCTGTTTAGGATAGCGCCTATTATGTCTGTGGTAAGCACAAGCTCTGAATTTTCCGACCTTTGTCCTTCAGATGCCGAGATTAACAGCATGGAACCTGTTTCACCGTTCATTTGCTGCAACGCCTGGGTTACCGCATTTAAATCCGGCCTGATAACGCTCGTTTCACCAACAGTGACCGGTGTCACCTGCAGCGGTACATTTTTTTGTGTCGTATTGGAAGCCGGTACCGGGGTCGGGATTGGTGTCGGTTTCGGTGTCGCTGTCGGTGTCTGTGAACCGGAATCATCGCTGCCACTCGTCACACTGACTGAAATGGTTCTTTTCAGGATTAATCCTGCAGGCAGCCTGTAACGAGTATCCACATCGGTAAAGGTGCCGTCTGTCAGGGTTGCCGTGGTCACATTAGCCGGTGCCAGTGATGCCGTGATGACTGCCGTACCCGGTGAAAGTGCTGCAACCGTTCCATCCGGCAGAACTGCAGCAACATTGGAATCAGATGTTCTCCACAGAAGCTCCAGCGGGTCGGCGGTGTTTTCAGGGATGACCTGGTAAAGCTCTTTCACAGCATTCAGCTTCGCCGTGGACCCTGATTCCAGGGCAAGGCTGGTTTTATTCACCGTAAAGGATTTGACATTTTGTATCTGTGCAACGGTTTCACTGTCCGCGGTACGTTGAATATCCGCGTTCACGGAATACTCTCCTGCCTTTATAAGAACCGAAAGCCTGTCAAACATCGAACCATCATCAGCTGTCACCGCCGGTCCAAACATGGATTCCTGAATGGTTATCTCTTCAAGCAGTGATGCTTCACCGCCCGCGGTGACATTCAGATCCAGACTCTTTAATACGGCGCTGTCCGCCTGGTTTGTGACCTCCAGTTTTCCATTGTAACCGAGATTTCCTGCATTGCGGACGAACAGTGACAGAACTGCCTTCCCCTCTTCCGTGACAGAAGCACCCAATACAGTTATTTCAAGATCGGTCTCTGCTTTCAGATCCGTTTCCTGTTGTAAAATCACCAAACCGGCTTCGTCCATCACCCTGAACCCAACAGAAAGATTTCTGATGTCTTGCGGTAACTCAACAGAACCAGCCAGTTCCGCCGCATGCCCACCGAGAATCCTGCCCGAACCTTCTGAATGATCAGCGTTCTGTTCAGCATCGAATGCATCCAGGGGATTTTGGATCGGCTGTGCTTCGGTAACGGCGATTTCTTCATCTCCCTGTTTCATATAGGCCATATAAGTAAGGCCCTCAAGAGGCTTCAGACCAGTATTCGTCACTGTTGTACCAAATTCCATCGTTTCTTCGCTTTGGGGCAGCATATTGGACAGAACAATCTCCTGTGCCTGAAGAGTGCTCACCGGTCTGAAGGTATTAAAGGCAAATATGCGGTTGGTTGTGTCTTCTTCAAAGACATTGTCTTCATTGAGCATCTGCTGATACTTCATATACACGGCCTGAATATTCTGGTCATCATTCACAATAAAGGAGATGTCACTGTAATTCGCACCGCTGTCATGGGTCAGCTGAACGGGTTTGGACCAGGGATACCCGGAAACTGCGGACGGCTGCTTCTGTATAACAGGATCTCCAGCCTTCACAATGCCTTTGTATCCATTCACATCGGGAACGCTTGCATAATCAATGATATTGGTTCCAGCAGCAAAGACCAGCTCATTTTGATCGTTGTAAACACTTTCTGCAACGGTAACCTTCATGGGATAAGTTCCGGCGTCCTTGCCCGGGAGGTATTCAAAAGTAATCTCATCGGTATCCTGATAGGCATCGAACAGCTGAACCTCCTTCAGTTCAAGCTGCGGCTGGCTCCAGGCTGCGAAGATCTGTTTTTCCTTAATCAGGTTTTCCGGATTTTCAGTGCCTGGATCGCCGGCCTTCAGGCCATTCCTGTAAGAAAGCACCGTATCGGTATATAACAGATACTGGCTGTCCCCGTTGGAGCTTACCTTAAAATCATCAATGGGATACCCGGGATTACTTTCCACGGCTGTATGCAGGAAGCCGTTTATCCCCGTCCAATATTTATCAACAATATAGAGTAACCTCGATTCACCATCGATTTGAACGGTTTCCTTGCGCAGGTTGTTTTTCACCAGGTTCGTAATATCCATATAAACGATATCGCCGCCCGACAGCCAGTAAAGGTAAGTGATCCCCCTGGAACGGACAAAACGGGGAAGGGTGTCCTGTAAGTCATTGTTTGTCAGCCGTATCGGGTGGTGGAATTCATTCAGTTCATAATTGTAAATCTGCAGATATAATTCCTGATCCCCGGTGGTGGACCTGCTGCTGTCGGCATCCATCACATAGGCATACAGCGCCAGGCCGTTGTAGGAAATCAGATCGGACTTCACAACCAGCGGATCATGGTTTTTGTTCGCGCTTTCAGTGACAACCTGATCTGTACCGACAACCCCCTTCTGATAACCCGCCGGAGGTTCCAACCCATCTTCATCAACTGTCGCGTCATGAGGCTCACGGAGGACTTCGGTTTCCCCGATATCCACCAGGACGGCCAGATCCAGAAAACGCTGACCATACAGGGTATCCAGGTTGAAATAGGTTGGGTCGAACCCTTCGCTTTCATCATAGGTGGTATTCCACAGGAAGGATCCATCCGGCTGTTTTTGGGCCCATCGGAAGGCTATGACATTATAGCCGTTGACAATATCGCCGTACAGCGCGGTGCTGTCTCCGTCATCCGTGGTGTTTTTCACGGTGGAAGGATCATTTGAGGGGGTATTGTCATAATCCCATGGGGTGTCCTCATAATCGATCTTCGTAAAATATACCATCAGCCTTTCGGTTTCCGGATCGTAAGAGATCATCGGATTCAGATCCGCAAATTTTTCATCCAACTCAGTCTGCTTTGTAATGGCGAACTCACTGCCAAAGGTTTCGTCGGCGGGGTTAAACCATTTTCCGCTGATGTTCATGGCCTGCAGTGTAGTTTTGGCATTATCCGCTCCGGTGAAGGACCGATGGGCGTCCGCCCAGGTGATCAGGATTTTGTCATCCACGGTAAAGGCGTCCGGAGCCTCATCCCAGGTATTGTCAGTATCTATCGGCTGCGGCGCAGACCAGCTGCCGCCGTTATAAATCGAATAGAATAACTGGGCTCTGTTCCGGCTGTCCCGCACATCAGCGCCCGGATCCTGAATAAACAGGCCCAAAAGCTTATCCCCATAAGGGATGATTTTTGTCTGCGGGTATGGGTACGCACTAGTCTTAAGGGTTATCTCCGCTTCCTGGTTCATGTTCACCGAGAAGGAGCGCAGCCTTCCCGATCCCGATTTTTCTCCCATCCAGCCTGACTGTTGGTTCAGGTACTCCCTGCCCGCGATTTCTTCTTCGCCTGCCGGTTCCACCTGATTATACAGATAACTGGCATATGGGTTCCCCAATGCGGCCATAAGCGCCCTGGATGCGCTGCCATAGCTGAACAGCTCATACCGCCTGGATTTGTAAATCGTCCATTTCTTTTGTATGAACATAATCTTGATCCCTACTGCGGCAGATATGGTCAGCCCTCCATTGCCCGCGGAAGCTGCATTTTCACCCAAAATTGGGACTGTAAACTCAAAATCCGCCGCTGCCGTGCCTTCTATCCATACCTTCAAGCCATCCACGCCAGCGCCTGCGCCTATGGTCACAGTGGGGGTGATGAAGAATTTCGTATAAATGGAATACTCCGTGGGATTGATAGGCACCTTGCCCTCTCCGTCAAACCTGTACTTTAAGGCATACCTGTCGTCATCATTGGCTTCTATTGCCAGGATAGCTGTCGCACTGCCTGTAACGTCAATGGTCGCGAATACCGGGATACCGATGGGTGTAACATAGGTATACTTTGCACCGAAATCAGCATTTCCCTTCGCCATTAAAACCATAGAACTGAAGTAATGGTAGCCATCGGTTCTGATCAGCCCGTCGTACCCCTTATGCTGCCCTTCCTCAATGGTTAGCGTCAGGGAAACGGAAAAGTCATATTTAAAGGTAGCGCCTCCCGAGCCTTTTTTCTTCCCTTCCCCGGTGACATCTCCTACGGTGTCTTTGGCTTTATTCCTGGAGCCTCCAACTGTATCCTTTATTTTATCCACAACACCTTTTTTGCCTTCTTCTCCCTCTTCGTCATCCTTCTGGTCACCGAATTTCTTTTCAAAATCCTTGTTAAACCCGAAACTGATGGATTTGGTATTGTGGCTCATCCCATCCTTGTCCACACGAGTACCCGGATCGGTGATCTCATCCAAATCGATATCCATTCCCAGGTCAAATTTATTGTTCAGTTTCCCGAGGAACTCCACCGCAGGCTGCAGTGGTGTGTCGAAGCTGGCCAGCGCAGTGATTGCCGTAAGGTTCAGGCTGAAGGTAAGCCCTACATCCACCTCGGGGTATTCCCTTTGAATGATGTCGTTTTCAACATACAATGGCGATATGGTCATACGGTTTCCCGGCTTTATATTGCTCTGCAGTAGATTGATGGCGTGGGTGAATATGCCTTCGGCGGGTATTCCCGTCCTGGCCTCATAAACGATATCGGTGCGATAGCCCTGCAGGTTGGTCTGATAGACGCGGATAATGGCGTCATTGGCCCGTACGCCTTCCTTACCGCTGTCCACCCTGAACTGGAACTCGGTTTCTCCGCTGCGCACCGGCACCAGCGTATGCGCCGCATCCAATTCTATATCTTCCGGTGACTCGGAGTCTTCCGCCGTATATTGGGCTGAAAAATCGATGGGCCGCATGATGTCACTGGTGTCAAAAACATGCCTGACCGTTCGGCCGGGTTGCACATAGGTATAAAACTCATACCCCTTGTGCATGACCCTCGCCATATAGTTCAATCCTTCTTCAAAGGTGGGATCATTTGCCATGATCAGACCATTTTCATCGGTTTCATAAGCCTTGTTCCCGATGATGACGGTAACCCCCTGAAGCGGAAGATCATTGGAAGGAGTGTTCGGATCGAGAACGGTTCGATATTTTTCAAAAACCCGCATATAAGCCGTCCAGTTGGAACTGTCTTCGGGAATTTTCTCGAAATTGTACAGGATCTGGGACGGGTTGTAAAACTTTGGAGAATAGTTGAAGAAGCTGCCCCAGAACAATTGTTCATAGCTGGCGTTGTTGGGATTTGAGCGGATATCGTCCAGATTGATGCCGTAAGAAGCCATCCTGCTTCTCAGCTTCTCGGTTTCATCGTCGGATTCCTGACCGTCACCATCCAGATCGCCGGAATAATCCCGCCACTTTGTGGTATATCCGGGTGCGGCGTATGCTGTCATTTCATAGTTATTAAGAGGGTTCCCGTCGGATATGACGATGGGTGTATAAATATCGCCTCCGACCAATGTGTTGTCCGGTTTTTTTACAGTAACGCCATTTCCGCTGCCGGTCAGGTAATCGATCACATTTTCACGTGTGGACATCAGGCGGCCATTGCTGCTGTTTTTGTTGCCGTAAATGATAACCGTGGCATAATCGGTGCTCTCCCATCCCAGCTCCTTCAGTCTGCCGGTATAGGTATATCTCCCATTCAGTGCGGTTACGGTATATGGATCCATCGAGTTTTGCGGTTTGTTGGAGGAATACCTGCCTCGTACGGTACCATCGCTTTTGTAAATGGTCAGGACAGCTTCGGAAGGGTTACCGAATTCAGTTTTGAAAATATTGTCCGGATCGGGGAAAGTCTGATCATATACGTAATCAAAGATGATGCTGATTTCCGGATTCTGATCATTTGCCGGGTTATCATCCGAATTGGCTTCGAAGATGAGGTCCATTTTTTGCGTCAGACTGGCCGAGTCCTCGTATAAAACGCCATCTACACGGTATTTCGGTTTGGATACGTTATGTTTGTAAACATTGGGATTTGCCCTCACCACCAATGTCGGATTGAGGAAACTAACGGTAAGCTCATTACGGGCTGTGGTCAGCTCAAACTTCACACTGGTCTTCGCACCCGTTTCATCGGTGTCAACCAGCTTGGCATTATTGCTTGAGGACCAGGAAGGCGTGCGGGATGCAAGAAAGTTTTTCGCCGATGCATGGATGATGTCCCCTGCCTTCAAATTGGCAAAGGTTTTTTCAGCTACCGTTTCGCCCAACCCTTCGATGTAGCCATTTGTCTTATCGATGTTCAGTGTCAGATTGACTTCTCTCTGCCTGAACACCGGCCTTACCTGAATAGTTCCTCCTCTTATTCCGTTAAGTATGCCGCTTTTCGCAAAGAAATCGGGATCCAGCTTCAGTGTCGTTCCCTCAAATCTCGTCCATCCGTTTCCGGTATAGACCTCGAACCCGTCATAATAGGAATTTCTTCCGATCGCATTATCCGCATAGGAAACTGCAAATTCAATCATATCCGAGCGGTATACCCC
>JAEZBW010000213.1 GCA_023426765.1 Bacillota bacterium | reverse complement strand
CATATACAGGAATATGCCTGAGGCTGACATACAACGGACCTGTCAGCTAAGAGACATAACCGATAAGAAATTCAAGGGCAGGAAGGTGGATATAGGGACATACGATGAGATACTGCTCTCGAAAGATCTGAGGCTTTTTACCGGCAATACGGTCAGTCATCCTTTTACAAGCGGCTCTGCTGAGGAGAAGAGAGTAATGAAATCAGTGCAGCGCTGGTACGGCGAATACAGGCTGCCGGACAAGCTATATGTAACGACATTGTCAGAATCAGAAATGGCAAACCACCCGGAGGCGCAGGACGGGATAAACGGCAGAGAAAGCTTCTGGCTGAAGGATGGATACATTATTGTAAACTTCCGTATAGAAACACTTCAGGATGCCGGCGAGGGTTCTGGTAGTCCGGTACTGGGGTATTGGCACGGCAAATTGAATATGTGGAATGCGGAGGGCTTTAAATATCAGCAGGAGGATCATTACAAGAAAAAGTTCAATCTTCAAAACGGCGATGTCGTATTCTATTATGCAGGCAAGAAATCCTCGGATGATTACAAGGTTGGCGGCAACAGATAAAATGTGTTAGCATAGGTGGCTGATAAAACTTCATCCCGGAGTCGTACGAAAGGGATGAAGTTTTGATCTTCACGGGAGTTCTTTAGTTGAAAGGTAGCAAGTAGTGTCATGAGGTAGTGTCCCCCTTTGCAACTGGCTTTTGCTAATACTTTACTTTTATTAGCACTGAAAAGAAGCCTCTGTAATAAATTCGCCATCAAAATCACCGTTATTATACTTAAAGACCTCAAACAATAAACCCTCATATGACGGTATTTGCATTATAATTTCCATAATACCATCATTGTCTATATCAATTATTTCGCTTGAATTTAGCATACGAAATTCTTCAATTGTGTAATCATACTCTTCATCCTCTTCACGAACTACAGTTAAGTAAGATATTATTTTGTACTCAGGATTAAGTAAACACTTTGCAAAAAAGTAGCTTTCTCTGTCACATAGCATTATAAAATATTCGTCATTGCCATTCCCGTCTAGGTCAACGGATAATAGCTCTGTTATTTCGCAGGTAACTCCAAATCTATTGTTTACTTCGGAGATAACTGTGCAAAAGTTCCCAGGTTCCAATGCGAATTCAGAGCTAATATCTGAAACCTTTCTTGGATATGGATTATATGGCTGTGAAATAGCTACTTCAAAATTACCAAGGTTTTGAAAATTTACCTCCCAATAATAATCATACCCTCGAATTTCAGCAATACCATTTTCTTTGCCTAGAAACTGTTGGTTCGAATACAAATAATATTCCCTGGTGTACTTTTTCATAATGTAGTTTACTTCATCTTCATTCTCATTTGTTCGAATTTCAATCCTTTGATCAGCATCATCTAGTGTAATCCCATGGTACAATACAATCGGCTCTTCTGAATCCCCCAATGGCTCCTCTGAATTCTCCAAATACTGATTCGTTTTCGGTGAGCTTTGGCTCTGGTTATTATCATTTAACTCCTCAATATTCTGATCTATTGTGGTTTGAGTGTTATTATCATTATTGTTCTTATTTGCTTTATTTGCTTCGCACCCACTCAATATAAAAAGCAGTACCATTACAATAGCAATTATTTTAGACAAGCTTTTTTCCTCCATTTCTTAATTAAAACTCATACCCCTGACTGAACCAATAACTTGTTGGATTCTTATTTTCTAAATTAAAATCACCTACACTATTGCGAGCATAGTAGCTTTTGCCATCAACAACCTCAACATGTGTATGCGTACCTTTGGTACCACGGTTATCCTCTTTAGCTATTAAGCTTCCCTTTCTCAGTTGAGTTCCAACAGTAACTTCAGGATCACAATGCATATAGACTACAGTTTGGTTATTCTTTTCATCATATACAAATATATAGGAGAGAGTACCGTCTTTACCTTGTGAACCTTCAACGACTTTAATAACTTCTCCACTAGTTAATGAATATACGTCTGCCCCGCTTTTTGACAAAAAGTCTATTCCCTCATGTCTTCCCTTGACTTTATTTTGATTATAGCCATCAAAGTGGCAAGTTATCTTTCCTCCATTTTCCTTACCATATAATGCATCATAAATTTTAGTTCTTTTAGGTCTATTCGCCATTTGGTAAGCAAGCCATAGTTGTGATGGCACACTAGTATTACCCCAAGGGTGAATATTCGTCAACTGAGCAGTGAGCCAATGTATCGATGGTGAGCTGGTATTACCCCAGGGGTGTGATGGCGGAGCGCCGTTATAGCCCCATGGTGGCAGATTATTACCTGAACTACTGCTTGTACTGCACTTGCTGTAGCCGGTGGGGTCGTAATAGCTCACGGGGTTGTTGGCAACGTAGGAATACAGGTTCAGGCCATCGCCCCTGTAGGGGTCTTCCTGGGTGAAACGGCCGATGACAGGGTTGTAATACCTTGCACGCAGGTAGTACTGGCCGGTGAGACTGTCATATTGCTGGCCTGTGTAGGTGATGCGGTTGGGTATGGTTTCTCTGTTTTCAAGGAACATGCCAAAGGCATCATAACGATAGCTGTTGCGTATGTTTTCTTCTGAGTCGGATATATGTATCGTGCTGCCCTGTTGATCCTGGTGATGGTAGTAAGTTTCCCAGGCTTTGCTTTCAGGGTTCCACAGTGTTTGTGCTACAAGGCTGTTGCCTCTGGTATAGTGGGTTATCGGGGTGTAGTCTTTATCAAGCTCGGTTAGGATGCTTCCATTGTGGAAAATGAACCTGGTCAGCTTCTCGTTTTCCTCGATTTCTGCCCGGAGCCCTTCTGCGTCATACCTGCTGACAAGTGTATTGCCATCTTTCATCACTGCCTGTACCTGGCGGTTCAGTGCGTCATAGCTGAAGGTGTTCGTGCCTTCGGGAGTTGCCTCCATGGTGAGGTTGCCCTGGTTGTCGTAGAAGAAGCCAGTAGTCGCGTTGTCTCGCTGTAGCTGTGTCAGCTGGTTCTTTGCATTGTAGGTATACTTCTCTATAGTGTCGCCGATGGCCTTCTCGATCCTGTTTCCGACCCTGTCATATGCATAGGTATGCAATTGTGGTGTCTGCGCTGTCTGCGAGGTCGTGCCGTAGACAGCTTCCTTTAGCCGATTCAGGCTGTCATAAGCATAACTTGTCGTATGCTGCTGTCCTTTTTCCCTTAACAGATTACCGTTGAGGTCATAGCTGTAGATCATGGAGGACAGGGTATTTCCCTGTGATGTTACTGCTTTTAGTTCTGTAAGGTTTTTGTCCCCGTCATAGGCATAGCTTGTGACGATGCCGTTTCCGTACAGCTTTGAGGCCACTGTGTTGTCAGGGTTATATGCATATTCTACCAATTGGCTGCCGCATTCGTCAAACAATTGCTTGAGCCGGTTTGACGGATCATAAGCATACTTGGTCGTCTTTCCTGAAATATCCCTTAGCTCCTTCAGCCTGCCGTTCCTGTCATAGTCATAGCTGATAAGGGCTCTGCCCGAAGCTCCCTTACTCTTTAGCCTGCCATCAGGAGTATAGCTGTAGCTGTAGGCCATACCGTTGGATATGGCTGTCTTTAGCCTTCCATCCGGGTTGTAGCTGAAGCTTTCGCAGACGCTTTCCTGACTGTCCTTTGTATATGCCCGTCT
>JAEZBW010000078.1 GCA_023426765.1 Bacillota bacterium | reverse complement strand
CCAGCGCCGGCTGCGGTTGCGGCTGCGGCTGCGGCAAGTAGCTGAACTAGTCAGAGAGAAGAATGAAAAGGGCCGGCCCGCGAGGGTCGGCCCTTTTTTCGTGACGAGCTTATAATTGCCGCAACAAATAAATACTCTAGCGCTTGATCGCTTATCAACTATACGCCACAAATATGCACCCTTAAAATTCCACGAAGCGAATCAGGACGGGCGACGAAAGATAATTAATTGATTTAAAACTGTTTTCACTTGCTACGACAAATCCCAGCCCATTCGGACAAACTCCACACTTTCTCCAAACCCCAGACAGGAGATCTCGCCATGAGCAAAAGCATACCGCAATGTGGGCTCGACCTCATCAAACAATTCGAGGGCTACAAACAGAAACTTGATGACGGACGGGTCCAGGCGTATCCGGACCCCAAAGATGGATGGAATGTACCAACTATCGGCTGGGGATCCACAAAAAAACCAGACGGTTCTCCAGTATGCCAAGGCGATATCATTACTTCTGAAGAAGCCACGGTTTATATGATGGCGGAACTCGAGAACACTTGCCGCCCTGCGCTGGAAAAAATACCAACATGGAGTATAATGAACGATAACCAGCGTGGCGCGCTGTACTCGTTCGCTTACAACCTTGGCGCCCATTTCTATGGCGGCGCCAACTTCCAATCAATCACGAGCGTGTGCGATTCATCGCAACGATGGCAGGAGCATGACTGGATTCGGAAACAATTTGTGAAATACCGAAACCCAGGCTCCTCGGTCGAAGAGGGTTTGCGTCGTCGCCGAGAAGAGGAGGCGAAGCTTTTTTGCATGCCAGTTTCTTGAATCACCTTCGCAATACGCTTGGTCGTCGCCTCCACGGCTTTGCCCGCGTGGCGCGACGCAAAATAGGCCGGCCCTCGTGTCGGCCTATATTTTTACACCGGCAAACCGGTATCCTCCAAATTCCTGTCAATCCCCAACCCTGCCGATCCTCCTCGCCCTGGGGCACCCCCCTTCCCGGACAACACAGTGTGGCGCTCCTTCAATTTCAATATTGACATTGATTTTCATTATCGCTAACAACCCCTCCATCACCCAGGCGGTCCGCGCCACGGCCTCCCGGCCCGCGCCTGCCGCCCACCCCGGAGGTCGCCATGCTGTCGCAATCTTCCATCTCATCCAAGGGCCGTACAGCCAGTTGGGCCAGCCGTTTCCTCGGCTCCGCCCGCCGCGAACCGGCCGGCGGCGCAAACCGCGAACAATCCGACTTCGCCGACGCCAAGAACCCGCAACCGTCCGATGCCGCCGGGGCCAAATAACCCCCTCGCGCGACGTCGTGCGTCCTCACGCCTCCGCTGCGCCCCGGCCGCTCCCCCGGGCCGAAGCGTGGCCGCGCCGGGACGACCGCCATGGAGACTAGGCCATGACCACCATGCAATTTCCCTTCGGCGACCAGGCCGAATGCATCGAACAACTGCTTGCCGCCTACCGCTACCGGCCCGTGGTCAACCACCGGGGCCAATGGTACTACGAGACGCGCCTGGCCTGGCGCGGCCGACTAGTGCTGTGCCGCCTGGGCGTCGACGGCCTGTCGCGGCTGCCGGCCGACCTCTACGGCGAAGTCTGGTGCGGCTACTACGACGCGGCCGAGCCCGACGCCATGCTCGACGACGCCGTCCACGCCAATATCTTCGCTTTCGTGAAAAACGTGCACATGGCCGAAGCGGCCTAGACAGAAGCCCCAAGCCGGTCCTTTCGAGGGATCGCGGCCAACAGGACGTTGGAGGCTTAGGCGGAACCGGCTGCGGCCAGCGGCAAATCCACGGTAAACGTGGTCCCTGCCTCGGAGGTCGTGAACCGGATGTCGCCCCGGTGGTCCTCGACGATGCGCTGGCATACGGCCAGCCCTAGGCCCGTGCCGGATTCCTTGGTGGTGCAAAACGGATCGAACACTCGGGGGCGCATGGCCTCGGGAATGCCGCCGCCAGTGTCGGCCACCGTCAACCGGACGCGGTCGCCCGCCACCTCCGCCGTCACCGTGAGCGAGCCGCCATGCTCCATGGCCTCGGCCGCGTTTTTCAGCAGATTGAGCAGCACCTGCTTGACGCGCGCCGCGTCATGGGGCACGGCCCCGAGCCCCTCGCCAAAGCCCGTCGTGACCACGATGCCCCGCGACTCCATGGCTCCGGCCATGATGGCCAACGACTCGCGCACCGTGGCGGCCAAATCGCGCGGCTCGATCTGCGGCGGGGCCGGCCGGGTAAAATCGCGCACTTCGTTTAACAGCGTTTCCAGGCGCTTGGCTTCGGATTCGATGATGCCAAGCTTCTCGTAGTCCGCGCCGTCTTCCGGCACATGCCGCCGTACCTGGTTGGCGAAACCGCCCATGAGCATGAGCGGATTTTTGATCTCGTGGGAAAGCCGCGCCGCAGCCTCGCCGATGGCCGCGAACCGGGCTTGGCGGATGAGCTTTTCCTGAGCGCCCAGCAGTTCCCGCCCGGCCTTGTCGCGCTCCTCGCGCAGCCGGC
>JAEZBW010000036.1 GCA_023426765.1 Bacillota bacterium | reverse complement strand
GTCGCTGCACGCGCTGTTTGACAGCATGTCCGAGCCTCCCCGCGCCGCCTTGGTCGTTCTCATGCACCTGGCCAAGGACAAGACCAGCCATTTGGCGGAAGTGCTCAAGGACTTCACCACGCTTCCCGTGCGGGAGATCAAACAGGCCACGCCGGTCAAGGCTGGAACGATCTTCGTCCTGCCGGCCGGAAAGGCCTTGACCATCGAGCATGGGGTGCTTCTCCTGCACGAGCCGCGTGACCGCAACGTCTTTGACCGGTTCCTGGGCAGTCTGGCCGCCGACCAGGGCTGCAACGCCATGGCCGTCATCCTCTCGGGCGCGGGCTCCGACGGCGCGGCGGGAGTCGTGCAGGTGGCCAAGGCCGACGGCCTCGTCATGGTGCAGGACCCGTCCACGGCGATGCACCCCGATATGCCGGAAAGCGCCATCGCCACAGGGCTCGCCGACAAGGTGCTGTCCCTGGAGGAGCTCGGCGTCAGCCTGTCGCAGCTCAGCAGCGCCGCCGAGACCATCAAGGCGGCCAACGCCGATCGCCTGAACAAGGTGCTCGACCTGCTGTTCAAGGAAACAGGCCAGGACATCTCCGGCTATCGCCCAAGCACCATCGCCCGGCGCGTCCAGAAGCTGCGCATGCTTGGCGGACACGACGACCTCGGCGCGTATCTCGACGTCCTGGAGCGCAGCGCCGCGGAACGGCTCAAACTCTTTGACTCCCTCTTCATCGGCGTCACCTCCTTCTTTCGCGATCCCGAGGCCTTCGACAGCCTCTGGAACAACGTCTTTCCGGAAATCGTCGCCGGACGCGCCGAGGGCGAAACCTTGCGGATTTGGGCGGCGGGCTGCTCCACGGGCGAGGAAGCCTACTCCGTGGCCATGCTGCTGGACGAATTCCTGGAGGAACGCCGCCTCAATCTGAGCGTCAAAATCTTCGCCACGGACATCGACGCCAACGCTGTGGAAACCGCCCGCAAGGGCTGTTATCCGCAAAAGACCTTGCAAGGGCTTTCCCCTACCCGCCTCGAACGCCACCTCATCAAGGGCGACGAGCAGTGCACGGTGCGACCCACCTTGCGAGAGCGCATCGTCTTTGTTCGCCACAATCTGTTGCAAGACCCGCCGTTTGTCCGCATCGATCTGGCCGTTTGCCGCAACCTGCTGATCTATCTCACCCCGCCCCTTCAGGAAAAAGCCCTGGCCTTGCTGGCCGGCTGTCTCAACCCCGGGGGTTTTTTGTTCCTCGGCTCGGCCGAGACGCCCAGGGCCGACGCCCTCGGCCTGGAGGTGGTCGACCGCAAATGGCGCATATTCCGGTCCAAGGCGGACGCCGAAGGAGCCAGCGTCCATCGACTCGCCAGATTGCAGAGCATGCGCCTGACGACGCCCCCCAAGGTCCCCAGCCATGCCGCCGCCGGCAAGTCGGCGGCCGAGGTGGTCGCCGACGTCTTCAAGCGCCTCTACAACCCGCCGGCCGTATTGGTGAATCCTTCCTTCAAGGTGTTGCACATAAGCGGGGACGTGCGCCCCTTTCTGACCCTCAACGCCGGCGAACCCAGTCTCCATCTGCCCCAGTTGGCCCGCCAGGATCTCCGCCGCCATCTGCGGTCGGCGTTGCTCCAGGCCGCCGAAAAACTGACCCCCGCCGTGGTTTCGGGGCTTCGCCTGTTCGATGAGCCGGCCATGCTGCTCAACCTGCGCGTGGAACCCGTGCCCCACGCTTCGGGCCGGCTGGAATACTTGCTGACGATCTTCGAAAGCGGCCCCCTGCCCACGCAACAGGACGGCCGTCCGGGCCTGGCCTCGCTTGGCGAATCCGAACTGGTGCGGCGCTACGAAGACGAACTGTTTCAGGCCCAGGAGCTCGTGGGCACGGTGGCGGAGGAATACGAGCGGCTCAACGAGGAGCTTCGCGCCTCCAACGAGGAACTCACCAGCATGAACGAGGAGCTCCAATCCACCAACGAGGAGATGGACGCTTCCCGCGAGGAACTCCAATCCTTGAACGAGGAACTCGCCGTCAAGGTGGAGGAACTCGCCCAGGCCCACGCTTTCGTAGAAAACCTCCTGCGCGGCGCCGCCCTGCCGATGATCTTTCTCGACAACCGCCTGCGCATCCTGCGGTTCACGCCCACAGCCACACAAGTTTTCCATCTCGCCCAGGCCGATCAGGGGCGTCCACTGGCCGAAGTCAAATCCCAGGTTCAGGACGAGGCCGCGCTGGCCCAAGCCGAGAGTACGCTGGCCACGGGCAAAGAAACGGAAGCCGAGGTCATACACCGCGACGGCCGCACCTTCCTCAAACGCGTGTTTCCATTCTTTGGCCCCCAAGGCGAAGCCGAAGGCGTGGTCATGACGTATTCGGACATCACCAAACTCAAGGACGCCGAGGAGGTGCTGCGCCGCAGCAACGAAAGCCTGGAAGGGCAAGTCGCGGCCCGCACCCGGGACCTGGAGGCCGCCCGCCAGGAGGCGGAACGCCGGGCCGTGGAACTGGAAGCCATCATGGACCAGGCCCCGGCAGCCGTCTGGATCACCCGGGACGCCGAGGCCCGCACCATCATCGGCAACCAGGCCAGCTACCATGTGCTGCGCATGGCCCCGGGCAGCAACGTGAGCAAGACCCTCGGAGGCGTGCCCTACCAAGCCCTACGCGACGGACGCGAGTTGCCCGTCCAAGACCTGCCCATGCAGCGGGCCACCCGGGGCGAGCATCTCGTCGGCCAGGAGATCGATCTGGTTTTTGCCGACGGCCAGTCGAAGACCATTTTCGGCAACGCCGCCCCGCTGCGCAATTTCCTGGGCGAAATCTATGGCGCGGTCGGGGTCTTCATGGACATTACCCAGCTGAAGTCCGCCCAGTCGGAGGCCCTGCGCTGGCAACATCTTTTCGAGCGCTCCGAGTTTGGGCTGGTCATCGTCAGGGTCCGGGACAACACCTTCCTGGCCGTCAATCCCTCCTTCGCC
>JAEZBW010000024.1 GCA_023426765.1 Bacillota bacterium | reverse complement strand
AAAATTATCGCCTTCCCCAGGGGATTATTTGGAGATGAGACCGACGGACACATCGACAATGTGGCATGCTTTGCATCTCCGGGAACAGTGCTGCTTCAGGTTTGCAGGGACCCAACGGATCCGAATTATGAAAGAAGCATGGAGCATTTCGAGATTCTGGAAAAGGAAACCGATGCAAGGGGCAGGAAGCTGAAGGTGATTCAAATTCCGCAGCCGCCTGCTATGGAGATCGAGAGCGGAAGACTGACCTTAAGCTATCTGAACTTTTATATGGTCAATCAGGGTATAATTTTACCAACCTTCGGGGTGAAAACCGATTGGGAAGTGATCGATATCCTGAAGCTGGTTTTTCCGGATCGTACCATCGTGCCTATAGATGGCCTGAAGCTGGTTAAAGAAGGCGGTAATATTCATTGCCTTACACAGCAGGTACCCAGGAGACCGTTCGAAAAGGATTTTTACTCGTAAAGTACCGTGATTCAAGGTTCGAGACCCATACCTGGAAACATTTTGCATATGAACCGGCTTTCCGAGCCGGCTCCGAGGGGGGAGTTTTCCGTATGAGAAAGGTCACTGTCGCCGCCACACAGATGAAAAGTTCGGCGGATATCCGTGTGAATATTGAAAATGCCGAAAAGCTCGTACGCCTTGCGGCAGACAGGGGAGCCCAGATCATTCTGCTGCAGGAGCTTTTTGAAACCCCGTATTTTTGCCAGGTGGAGTTGTGTGAGCATTACTTTGTTGCAGCCGAAACCGATGAAAATGAAGCGGTACGGCATTTCAGCAAGGTTGCTGCGGAACTCGGAGTGGTGCTTCCCATCAGCTTTTATGAAAAGAAAAACAATGCCAGGTTTAATTCTGTTGCGATGATAGATGCAGACGGCTCGGTGCTTGGGGTTTATCGGAAAAGCCACATCCCCGACGGGCCCGGGTACGAAGAGAAATACTACTTCAATCCGGGTGACACGGGATTTCGGGTTTGGAAAACCCGGTATGGAAAAATCGGTGTGGGAATATGCTGGGATCAATGGTTTCCGGAAGCCGCACGCTGTATGGCCCTGATGGGTGCTGAACTATTGCTGTATCCTACAGCCATTGGCTCTGAACCACTTGCCGACACAATAGACTCCAAAGAACACTGGCAGGTATGCATGCGGGGGCATGCGGCTGCCAATCTGATGCCAGTCGTCGCTTCCAATCGGATCGGCGAAGAGAAAACTGCCACCACCAGCCTCACTTTTTACGGCTCTTCTTTTATTGCCGGACCTCAGGGGCAGATCCTGGCCGAAGCAAGCCGTAAGGCTGAAGAAATCCTCGCACATACCTTTGATCTGGATGAACTGGAACGGATGCGGGCTGATTGGGGGATCTTCAGGGACAGAAGGCCTGAACTGTATAAACCGCTGCTCACGCTTGACGGTGTAGTAAGGGATGGAGAGCGCTGATAAGTTTAAATGCGTTCGTTCTTAATCACATACTCTCACACGAAGGCGCTGTCAGGGATAGAGAGCATCCGTTAAGCTTAAAAATTTACTTTCTGGTTCACATACTCACACGCTATGGTGTCATCAAAGATAGCGAGCATTTTTATGTTTTAGCACGTGTGTTTTGTTCATATTTCACCAAGCACGCATTAAACACTGAAAAAAATGAAGAGGGGACACATAACCCTGCGTCACTTAAGCCTGCCTGTCAGGCTTTTTTCATTTTCGGGTGAATGTTGAATAGGGCAAGGCCATATATTTTATAAGAACAACCATCGGTTTAACGGCTTACCGCCTCTGACATTCCCTCCCGAACAAAGGGTGCTTCGGTGCTGTTAAACTGTGACAGAGGTTCCATGGGAAAAAAGAACCTGAAGCAAAACGCATTCATTCTGACCATTGCGGGCTTTATTGTAAAAAGTATCGGTTTTATCTACCGGGTTTACATTGCCAATTCCATCGGTGCCGAAGGAATGGGGCTTTATCAGCTGGTCCTTCCGATTTACAATCTGGTACTGCTGGGCCTTACAGCCGGAGTGGGGATTGCTGTTGCAAGGCTTGTTGCTGAGGAAACAGCCAGGAGGAACCATAAAAATGCCAACCGTATTGCCCTTGTTGCAGGTGCAGCAATTTTTATAGCGGCTTCTGCTGTTGTTGCTGTGCTGTATCTCAACCTTGACTTTGTTGTGAACGTACTCATTGGTGATATCCGTACAAAAAGCGCAATGTACTGGATTTTACCTGCCATTCCGTTCATCGCCGCGATAACGGCGCTAAAGGGTTATTTTTATGGAAAGCAGGAGGTTACGCCCAATGCGGTTTCACAGGTGGCGGAGCAGGCTGCAAAGCTGATTGTCATATTCACTATTGCAGATATCTTTGCACAGGGAGACATGGAAAGAAAATGCCTGTTTGCGACCATTGGCATGATTGTCGGGGAGATCGCCAATGTTCTTGTTGTTTATCTGGTGTTTCAGTTTCGCAGAAGCAAAGATTCCTCCAATTCCAGTGATCAGATTCTTCGTAAACGAGATATCGGGAAATCAATATTGAGCATTTCTCTGCCAATCACTGCCAACCGGTTAATTTTATCCCTGCTGGGAACTGTTGAATTCCTGTGGATACCGCAGCGTCTGGGACTTTACGGGTTGACAAATGCCGAAGCTCTGGCAGAGTACGGTAAGCTTACCGGTATGGCCGCCCCGGTTATCACATTTCCGTCCATGCTGACAGCTGCTTTGGCCACCGCCCTGGTTCCGGCTATTGCAGAAGCGGCTGCGCTGAAAAAAATGAACGGTGCAAACCGGCAAATCTCACGTTCCATCCGTGTCACCCTGGTACTGGGTTTTCTGTTTACCAGTTTGTTTATTGCATTCGGCAGAGATATTTCCGATCTGATTTATCCCGGTCAGAATGTGGGGCAGATGATGTTCCTGCTGTCTTTCACCGGCCTTTTTTTCTACCTTCAGCAAACACTGCTGGGTGTTTTGAATGGCCTCGGCAAAGAAAAGGACACTCTGAAGCATTCCATGATCACCAGTGTCCTGAGGCTGGGGTTTGTGTGGTTCGGAATACCGGCATTCGGGATGAGTGCATATATCATTTCCCTCGTGGTTACCAATTTGGTCGGTTCTTTGCTGAACCTGCGTACCACAATAAAGACAACCGGATTGTCCATAGAGATTGGAGATTGGTTGGTTAAACCTTTAATTGCAGCTGCTGCAGGGGTAATTGCCGCACCCGTCGTAAGGTTACTTGCTCAAACCCTGTTCCATCAGAAGACGTTAGCTTTGCTGGCGGCAGGTGCCGTGACAGGCGGGTTGATGGCTGTTATACTGATTCTGCTGGGCGTGTTTGAACTTAAGGATATCCTGCAGATGCTTCCCCTGAAAATAGATAAAGATCGCAAGCTTTAGCATGAAGAATTTACTGAAACGAAATTGACTTTTTCACGAATCAATCAAAAATCTCAAAATTACAAGAAATCACGAGAAAGAGCGAGTTATTTCTACCAGGTCGGCTTTCCTGTGTCTTAAAGGTCAAAGATAGTCAAGAACAGAATTTGAACTTTCGCATAGAATATTTTAAAATGATGACATAAGGTCAAAGATAGTCAAAGTGAGAATTGAAAGTTGAAACAATGATAAGATTTATTACGGAGGTGTTGTTCATGTTTAGTTTAGTACCGTTTTCCAGAAGAAATGAAGGATTGACAAGGAAAAATGATTCCTGGGGTTTTGACAGATTCTTTGATGATTTTTTCAATGATTCCTTTTTCACACTTTGGGGAAATTCTCCTGTAAGGGCTGACATTCGTGAAACCGAAAATGAATGGCTGATCGATGCGGAGCTTCCGGGGGTCGACAAAAAAGATATCCAGATCGACCTGAACGATGGATATCTGACCATTTCAGTTGAACGCAATAACGAAGTCAATGAAGAAAATGAAAAATATGTCAGAAGAGAAAGGTCCTATGGCAGCTACAAGAGATGCTTCTACGTGGATGACGTAAAAGAGGATGAAATTAAAGCCTCGTACAAGGACGGCATTCTATCGCTGACTGTGCCGAAAGTAAAACCGGTCAGGAAGCAGGGCATAAAAATCGATGTTCAGTAAAGCAGCCGGCAGCACAGACTGCCCGGCCCCTAACGGGCCTTGAAATATTGGAAGAGCTGAAGCGGGAACTCCCTCCGTTTCAGCTCTTTCTGTTTTGTGATTTTCTTTACTTCGCTCAGGATCTCCACGTACCAATGTGCACCACGATTAATAAAAGCGAGTCCGTCATTGTTATGAAAGTGTTACCATCATTTCGGTTTCTGTCTTTCTCAACGCAGTAGTTATCCTGAGCGTAGCGAAGCATCTCCTCCGGGTACATGGTGGTTCTGGAAAAGTTGGGGACTGGCAATTCATCGGACATTGTTTTATATCGAGGCCTAAATGAACCCAATACCATATTTATCGCTTAGCATGCATGATTTACCATTATCATGCAAAAAAAATAACTTTGCCTCGATATAAGAACCTTGCCGCTCTGGCGGCAAGAACCTTGTTGCGGTGTGAAGGTTTTACTAAAGCAAAACCTTCTTTTGCAATAACGGTGTGTTGCGATTGCATGCAATCGCTTCTGTTGTTATAATGGATTAGTATGGGAATACATAATCAAAAGAACCTTCATTTGGTTGAAAAAAAAGGAGGATGATGATTGATGATACAGGTGAAAGACAACATATACTGGCTGGGCTTAAGAGATTGGGATTTAAGAAGATTTCACGGGCATGAGCTGTCCACGCACCGCGGTTCCACCTATAACACCTATTTGATTCGGGATGAGAAAACCATTCTCGTCGATACGGTATGGACGCCCTATCAGAACGAATTTCTCGATATCCTGGAGAAAGAAGTGGGCATCGCAAATATTGACGGTATTGTTATCAATCATAACGAGCCCGATCATGGAGGCAGCCTTGGCGCTTTGATGGAACAAATTCCGAACGTGCCGATCTATTGCTCAAAAAAAGGTGTGGAAATCATTAAAGCACACTTTCATAAGGACTGGAATTTCGTACCGGTGAAGACAGGGGATAAAATCAATATCGGGAAGTCTGATCTGATCTTTGTCGACATGACGATGATACACTGGCCGGACAGCATGATGACCTATGTGACCGGCGCTAACGTACTGCTGTCGAACGACGCTTTCGGCCAGCATTTCTGTGGAAAGAGTATTTTCCAGGACGAGTCGGATGAATGTGAGGTTTACCAGGAAGCCTTCAAATATTTTGCCAATATCCTGACTCCGTTTGCTCCGCTGATCCGCAAAAAGGTTGCGGAGGTGAAGGCCCTGAACCTCCCGGTCGAAATGATAGCCCCCAGTCATGGCGTGATTTGGCGGAAGAACCCGATGCAGATTGTGGAAAAGTATGACCTTTGGTCCAATCAATATGATGAAGGCTTTGTCACCATTGTTTATGACACAATGTATAATGCGACCAAAAAGATGGCCGAGGCTATTGCAAAAGGGATTGAAAATGCAGGGGGACGCTGCAAGATGTATAACAGTGCCACCGCTGATGTATCGGATATCCTTACCGAGCTGTTCCGTTCGAAAGGGATTATTTTGGGCAGCTGTACGGTGAATAACAGTTACCTGCGTTCCCTTTCCGGAATTGTAGATGAAATCAAAGGCCATAAATACAAGGGTAAAAAAGGTGCTGCATTTGGAAGCTACGGATGGAGCGGAGAAGCACCAAAGCATCTTTCCGAAGGGCTGAAGGACGCCGGATTACAGGTGGAATTGGAGCCGTTATCGTACAAATACCAACCCACCCAGGATGACTTTGATAAGTGCATTCAGTTTGGCGAGGAATTTGCAAAAAGCCTTACCTGAGAACGAACCGCAAAGAAGATTTACGCATACGTTTCCGAACAATTACAGGTCAGAAGGTTATATAACCTTCTGACCTGTAACTTTAAAAGGGTTTGCACAGATTAATTATAATTGAAAACCATATTGATCCTTTCTCAAAAAACCAATATAATTGGAGAGAAATCACTGAATGAGAGGAGCAGAGAAAGTTGAAAACAAAAAGCGCATACAATGAAACTAAAAATCTTTTATTTGCTCCGGTAAAGCGGTAAACCTGATTTCTGTGTTTATGTGATGATAAAGATCGGAGTTTCAGGCTCCGGTCTTTTTTAATGAATGCAGCAAGGAATCCGTGGACGGAACTAAAATCCTCTGGCTTACAGAAAAACATTACATGAAGTACTTCAAGGGGGAAAGACTGTGCAGGCAGTTCATGAAAAACCAATCATGAAAAAAGCGCAGCCGCTGTTTAAAGCGGTTGTTCAGGCCACTTATAAGGAAAACTTCGCGTTTAGAAGCAATATGGCGGTTTCATTAATTACCCAGCCTGTTTATTTTTTAGTGCAATATTTCATCTGGCAGGCGGTTTTTCAAGCACATGACACGGTTTCAGGCTTTACGCTGGATACCATGCTGTACTATTTTGCTGTTTCATCCCTGCTGGGCTTTCTGAACTGGGATAATGCCGACGGAACGCTGCAGAGGCTCATCCAGACCGGAAAATTCATCACCTTTCAGCTGAGGCCGGTTTCCCATCTGTATTATGCCTTCTTCGAGAAGGTGGGGCACCGGATTCTGGCATTCTGGGTGGAGATGGTTCCTATTCTCGGCTTCTATCTGCTGTTCGGGATAAAGCCGGTTCCCGTAATGCCCGTGTGGGCGGTTATCTCTGTGGCGCTCAGCTTTTTGCTCGGTTTCCTGATCAACTATACCATAGGCACAATTGCGTTCTGGCTGGTTAGAACTGATGGTGTCCGCCGGGCAGTACTGGTCTTCAAGGATGTCTGCTCGGGAATGTTCCTGCCGCTGACGTTGTTTCCTGCAGGGATACAGAAGGTTCTGTTTGTTCTGCCATTCCAGTTTATATCCTATGTACCGGCAAGAGTATTTATGGGTAGTTATGAGCTGGCCGGCATCACCATGTCCATCCCGCAGGTGGTGGGCCTGCAGGCTTTAATGGTGCTGGTGACCTTTTTATTAAACAGACTGGTGTGGTATTTTGGAACTAAACGCTTCACCGGGGTAGGCGCATGATGGAGGTGAGCGCATGGCAAGTACAATAGATCTGCCATCGGCTGATGTGCAGCAGACAAAAACAAATCGGTTTTTCCAGTGGTTTAAAATATACCTGCACGGCATGAAAACTGCGTTGGCTTCAAGAATGGCCTACCGTGGGGATTTTATCATGAGCATGCTCATCATGATGATTGTGGAGTTGTTCGGCCCCCTTATCACGCTGCTGATTTATCACAACGGGGCATCCTTTCCGGGCTGGCAGCAACATGAGGTCCTGCTGTTGCAGGGGGTTTTCCTGCTTTCAAGGGGAATTGCGTTTCCCTTTTACATGGGCATGGTCTGGAATACCATCAGCAGGGTTCAGGAAGGAACCTACGATCTGCTGCTGATAAAGCCACGGTCTATTCTGCAAATGTCCATTATAACGGCCTTTGACAGTGAAGACCTTGGAAAGCTGATAGGCGGGACGCTGCTGTTCCTGTATGCGTTGAAGCGGGTACCGGCGCTGCCGCTTGTTAATTGGGTGTCTTTCCTGTTTTTGTTTGTGTTTTCTTTGATCACGATGTTTGCCTTTGGCCTTTTTATGTCCGGTCTTGGCATTGTGTGGATTGGAAACTACCGGATTTATGAAATCTTTATGACGATGATGGATTTCGGCCTTTATCCCAGATCAATCTTTTCGAAGATGTTCCAATCCATTATTACCTGGATCCTACCCATCAGCCTGCTGGGCTCATTCCCTGCGTCGGCGCTTTTGGGAAAACCGGTGACGGGTGCGCTGGGCGCTGTTTTATGCGCCGTTGTATTCCTGATTGTAGGGCTGTGGTTCTACAATAGAATGGTGCGGAACTATACCAGCGCAGGCGGATGATATCCGACACGGGACATTCATTAAAATCATTACCGCAAGAGCGGAGTAAGGAATCGATATGATAAAAGTTGACAAGCTGACAAAAACCTATACATCCTATGAACGAGGGGGCACTTTCAGGGAAGCCCTGAAGAGCTTAGTCATTCGAAAAAAGAAAATTGTTGAAGCGCTGAAAGCGGTATCCTTTGAAATCGGTGAAGGCGAACTGATCGGTTTTTTAGGGCCCAACGGAGCAGGCAAGTCCACTACGCTGAAGATTTTAACGGGTATCCTGTATCCCACCTCCGGCGCGGTTGAAATCATGGGCTATGTTCCATGGAAGGATCGAAGGAAATATGTGGCGAACATTGGGGCGGTGTTCGGTCAGAAATCACAGCTTCTGTTTGATATTCCCCCGCTGGACTCTTTTTTCCTGAACCAGTCCATCTATAATATCCCGGATCAGGCCTTTAAAAAAACCATGAATGAAATGATTGAAATGCTGGAGCTGGAAAGTATTGTCCGAAAGCCCACAAGACAGCTTTCATTGGGCGAGCGGATGAAATGTGAGTTTATTATGGCCATGCTGCACCGACCGAAGATCGTATTTCTGGACGAACCCACCATCGGTCTGGATGTGATCGCCAAGGACAAGATACGGGAATTTATCCTGGAACAGAATAAACGGGGAACCACCTTCATTTTAACCACCCACGACCTGGAGGATGTGGAACACCTGGCAAAGCGCGTCATTGTCGTCAATCATGGTGAAATCGTGTTTGACAATACGATGGATAAGCTGCGCACAAACCTGGGCGAAAAAAAGACGGTGCATGTAACTACGCGCAAATCGCTTCCTTCATTGGATCAGCCGGGGATTTTCATCCGCAAGCAGCTTTCCGATCGTGATGTGGATCTGGAGCTGGATCTTTCCGTATTAAAGCTGAATGAGTTTATTAAAAGGCTGAACGAGGAGTCCATCATCAACGATATGTCCATCGACAGCCTGGAGATTGAAAACATCATCAAGGATCTGTACCGGCAGGATAAGCCGAATGGAACGCCGTCGGCACAATAAGCAGGGAAAATTACTGTACAGAGGCGCTGAAACTCAGTGTGTATGAT
>JAEZBW010000013.1 GCA_023426765.1 Bacillota bacterium | reverse complement strand
TCCAAAACCTGTTTCCGTTCAATCAATTGTTCTCTGGTAAAACCTTCATACATCTTCATCATGAATCCCCCGATGTTTTTCATATGGCATCGTGCACGTCAGGAATACCTGAAGCCTTGCCCGCTGCCGCATTTTTTATGCATGTCTGCACGGCTCGGCTGTATCCGTTTTGTACCGATGATTTTAAATTCTACCTTATCATAATATATTCCGAAAAAATTTGCAAGTTGCACTTAATAATAATTCATATTTGCGTTTCTCATTTTTATTATCATGTTTAAAATGCAATGATCCGCTTTTCAGATTTCAATACAATGGTTTTCCAGAAGAAATGCACCGCCATGCTGACGGTGCTTTCCTGAAAGAGCGTTTGCGATTTATTTTAAGTATCCAGTCCGGTGAAGATCGACAAGCGCTCCATTTAAGCAGAACTTGTAGTGTTGAATGAAGTATTCCGGAAATTACTCGTATTTCATCAGTTTAAACCATGCGACAAACACATCGAGAACATATTGAAGCATATTTTTGCTTTTAATGGCTTTTCCAGCCCGGATGACCGACTCGCAAATGATTTTGTCCCCCAGATAAACAGATACGGTGCCGACAATCTCTTTTTGTTTTACCGGCGCCTGAAGCAGCCCAGGCATGGAAATCCTCGTATACAGTTCACTCTTTTCATTTTCTGTGATGGGCATTGTAATGGTCTTCTCAACGTAAACCGGCACCTTCTTCTCAAAGCCTTTATAAACCGGAACGTAGCCGATGTATTCGCTTTTGAGCAGGGTTTGAGGGTAGTAGGCGGCAAAGGCGTAATCAAGAATTTTTTTGCTGCTTAAAGCGCGCTGGTCTCTATTGTCGCAGAATAGTACGACCGAAATAAACCGCCTTCCATCCCGGGTGGCCGAGGTGATCAGGCACCTGCCGGCTTTCCCGGTATAGCCTGTTTTAACGCCGTCCGCGCCGGCATAGCCCGTCAGCATTTCATTCGTATTGTACATCGACCTTTTTCCCACCTGAATGGACTGTGTTTTAACGATTTCGTTGAATATCGGGATCTTCAGCGCATACCGGGTGATCAACGCCATGTCGTATGCGGTGGAATAATGCCCTGTTTCGTCAAGCCCGTGAGGTGTGGTGAAGCGGGTATTGTTTGCACCAATCTCTTTCGCTTTTTGATTCATCATTTGTATAAAGCCTTCTTCAGTTCCGCCGATATGCTCTGCGATAGCGATGGAAGCATCATTACCCGAACGCAGTAAAAGCCCGTACATCAATTCCTTCATGGTAAGCATTTCCCCGGTTGTCAGATTGATGGTGGATCCCTGCACCAACGCTGCATTTCTGCTGACGGTAACCACCTCGTCCAAATTACAGTTTTCAAAGGCAACAATGGCTGTCATGACCTTTGTCGTGCTGGCCATCGGTCTTTTTATGTACGCATTTTTCTGATATAAAACCCGTCCCGAATCAAAATCCATCACGATGGCTGAACGTGCATTGATTTCCGGTTCCTTTTCATTGAATACTTCCAGAGATAAATCCTCAAAGATGGAGGAAGGAGACACTTCTTCTATCATATCATCTGCATAGGCCACAGGTATAAAGAAAACAATAAACAGCAGAACAACGATTACAACTCTTTTCAAAACATTTCCCCCCGGTAAAGGAACAGTGATTTGCGTTGCCCTCGGTTTACAGAACCGGCTGGCAGCAAGGTAAAGCTAAACGGCATAACTTTATCCTATCCATATATATTGGCGAATCAAAATAAATAGTACAACCCGGAAAAATTCCCGGCATCGTGATAAGTTTACCGGAGTTGCTCATATAGTATAGGGAGGTGCTTGACGATGCTGAACTTCCAAAGGAAAAATTCAATCCTATACAGAATGCTGCGGGACTGGCTTTCTCTGTTTTTGATCCTTTTGGTTCTGCTGCTGCTAAAAAATCTGGTGGTTCGTGTGAATTTCAATATCGATGACATGGCGGTGGATGCAAACCTTTTTATTGCTGCAAGCGGCCCCTATCGCATCCACATCAATCTGGATGAGCAATTACTGTATGTTTTTAAGGAAGATGAACTGTATAAAACCTATCCAATTTCGGGAGGGAAAAATGCAACTCCCTCCCCTGTCGGTGACTGGGTGATCATACAAAAAGCAAAATGGGGCGACGGATATGGCGGAGCATGGATGGGCCTGAACGTACCCTGGGGTACATACGGCATTCATGGCACCAGAGCGCCCTGGGCGTTCGGAAAGGAAAACATCTCCGGCGGATGCATCCGGTTAAACAATGATGATGCAAAGGAACTGTATGAGTATATCCCCCACGGTACCAAAGTGACCATCGTCTATGAGAATCAGCCCTTCCGCAACCTGAAGGATGGCGATTACGGTTCGGATGTGTACCAGGTGCAGAAGGCCTTGAAGCAGTTAGGCTATTTTAGCAGCTGGTGCAACGGCAAATACGACGCTGGCACGAAAAAAGCAGTATTGCTCTACCAGCAGGACACAGGCCTTGCCCAAACCGGGAAGGTAAACATCAGCACATGGAATAAACTGATGCAGCAATATGAGGAAATCCTGCTGGAGTGATCACCTACTTCTTCTTTGCAACAATAATGTCTCTGTTGATGGCCTGATCCACACGGTGTTCAAACTGGTTGTAAGGAGATTCATTCATCACAGCCAGACCATGTTCTGTAAATACTTCTTCAAGCTGTTCACGTTTCAGTACAAACTTGTTCCATGACAACACAATTACTCCTCCAGGCTTTAAACAGGCAGCCCAGCCCGGCAGGCAGGCTTGCAGCAGTTCTTTTGGATTACGGGTGAACGATTGGTTTTGGTTTGCCACATTGGAGTGATGAACACCATAAGGTAAATCGCCCACAATGACATGGAACCTGTTCTTTTTAAAGAACCTGCCGGCGTGTTTGGAATCACCTTCTACAATGCAAAGCTGCAGGAACCGATTCAATTTCTGGTCTTCCTTGGATTTGGCGAACTCAAACCTGTGGAACTCTGCTTTTAAGCTTTTCGCCTCGCCGCTAATCTTTTCCTTCTTATAAGTATGCTTATATTTGCCGGTCTCCAGGTATTTTTTAAAGTATACGGATGTTTCGTGAACTGCTTTCGGGACGATTTCCACTCCAAAAGCATTGTACCCGGCAATTAAGGCTTCGAATAGTGTGGTACCCTTGCCTGCGACAGGATCCAGAACGGATATGTCCTGGCTTTCGTAAAAATCACTTGTCAGAACGGCTATGTTGAGCATTAACCGGGTGAAGATTTCATTGGTCTTTCCAGAGTATTTCAAAATCGTGCTTAAATCATCATTGAAGTAATAAGATTGTGCTTTTCGTACAGGTACCAGGCAGGTTTCCTCCTGGTTTTTTCTAAGTTCAAACAAGGCATAGGCAAATGATAGCTTTGAAAGCCAGAGAATATCGCTGGAAGACAATGGATTGGAAGTTTGAAAGGTTACGTATATAACACCTTCTATTTCACTGAGAGAAAAACCGGTACACTCATTTGAAAACCTTTGGCAGGCAATTTCAAGCTCTACCAGAGACAGCTTCTTCGAGGCTTCAAAATATACCCTGTTATGGCCAGGGTTTATGAGGATGGCATACGTTATCATAGGGTTTCCTTTCCTGCCGGTGCCTATATGTTACGGTCTTGGTAAAATCAACGATTCACATCGTCATCATTTTATAACATGCGTATCGGTTGCGCAATATCCCCTCCTATCTGTATGAAATTGAAACAGTACCTCTGCTCAGGTTCAAAGGTAGCACTTGGAACCCATCCGCGGGACCTGTCTTGGGTATTTCACTCCTCAGGCAACAAAGCACATACCTTTCTTCCCGCTCTTAGCTCTTTACCTGTTAATCAGTAATAGTCTCCATATCCTGGGCCGCTCAGCTGCATTTCAGCTTTTTGTACGCAGCAATGCTTCGAAGCATGTTGCCATTCGTCATTGAAATAATCCAAGCCACCCGCTAACTCTCATGTAGGTGTGAATTGTAACGCACCTCTATATTTCTCCTTAAAGAAAAATATCTCCTACCAGGCTAGAAGAGGGATTCAGAACCTGGAAGGAGATATTTTATTATATAGGGAAACCATATAACCGTGAATTAAGAAAACCATTACAGGAAAAGCGGCTTCGTTTCCTGTAGTTTTGGACAACTTATGGTCATTAGCCCTTTACAGACCCTATCGTCATGCTTTCAATGATTTTGTCATTCAAAAACATATAGGCGGCAATGCTTGGGATGACCATGATCACAACCGCTGCCAGCTGTACGGTCCAGTTCGTGGAATATTGCCCCCTGAAACGTGTCAGGCTGACCGGCAGGGTGGTTTTTTCCGGATCCGACAGGAAGATTAACGCAAACATCAGCTCATTCCACATACCCACAAAGTTATAGATGGAGATGGTCGCAATCGGGGTTTTGGACATTGGAAAAATGATTTTCCAGAAAACTCCGGCCATGCCGCAGCCGTCGATGACCACCGCCTCCTCGATTTCCTTCGGAAAGGTAGACATAAAGCCCGAAAGGATAAAGATGGAGGTGGGCAGCGCAAAGGCCACATATGGGAGGATCAGCGCTATGTAACGGTTTGTGATGCCCCAGTTGTTGAACATCGTAAAAAGCGGGATCAATGTTGAGTGGATGGGGATCATGACACCCATCAGGATCAAGCTCAGGGTTGGGGACGACAGCTTCCATTTCAGCCGGGTCAGGCCAAAGGCGGCCATGGAGGAAACAATAATGGTGATTCCTACAGATGAGCCCGCAACCAAAACCGAGTTAACAAAGCTTCTTCCAATCTTTCCCGCCGTCCAGGCCGTAGCGTAATTGGAAAAACGGAAGGTTTCTCCAAACCACCAGGGATTATTAAATAACTCCGAATTGCTTTTCAATGAGTTCATCACAAGCCATAACAAAGGGTAGATACAGGTGATCGATAAAACGATCAATACTCCATAAAACAGGTATGAACCAAAGGCTTTTTTTCGTTGCCGCTGTGTCATAAAATCCATGGTTTCACGCACTCCTTTTGCCGGCGTTAATACTCCACCCGTTCGGAATGGAATACTTTGTTGAGAATGAAGGTGATCAGCAGGCACAGCACCAGTAAAATCATTGAAACAGCGCTGCCGTAACCATACTGCATGTCCCTGAAGGATTTGTAGTACATATAGGAGGCAATCACCTCGCTGGCATGATTGGGCCCTCCGTTTGACATCACATAAATCAGATCAAAAAACCTTAACGAGCCCGTGGCCATCAAAACCGTATCAATCCCAATCATATGCCTTATCAGCGGAAGGGTGATATACCGAATCATCGTCCAGCTGTTCACGCCATCGATCATGGCAGCCTCCCGGATTTCCTTCGGAATATTCTCCACCGCCGCAAGATAAAGAATCATATGGTAACCGACAAACTGCCAGCATATGGTGACAATGATGGACGGAAGCACGGTATTTTTGTCGGCAAGCCATAACCGGGTCAGGCTTTCCAGTCCAAGGA
>JAEZBW010000232.1 GCA_023426765.1 Bacillota bacterium | reverse complement strand
GGCTTTGACAAGGGAATGATGATTCGGAATAATATTGTAAAGAAATTCGCACCATCCACCAAAGCGGATTCCTCCAGGGAAACAGGAATCGTCATAATAAAGTTTCTCATAATCAGAACATTGTATGTGCTGATTAACAAAGGCAGGATCAAAGCCCAAAGTGTATCGTATATTCCCAAAGAATTGATCAACAGAAAATCAGGAACCAAACCCCCGGTAAAGAACATGGGTATCACTAAAAACAGGGTGATAAGATTTCTCGCGGGCAGATCCTTTTTTGACAAGGGATACGCCATTGTAAAACACAATATGACTGCTAAAACAGTTCCGATGGCTGTTCTCATGATGGTGTTATAGTAACCATACCCTATCATGCTGGAACGGAATAGTTGCCGGTATGCCTCAAGTGTAAAACCCCTTGGGATGAGCTTCAGTCCAACACGGGATGCTTCTGCAGCAGGGCTGATGGACACAATCAGCAGCTCCCAAAAAGGGTAAATCATAACAAATGCCAGAATAAACATAAAGCTGTAATTGAATATATTAAAAATGGTTTCTGTGATTCTTTCATTTTTGGATAACACGTGTTTCACCTCTCTTATCTTAAGTCCTTACCATAAACCCTGGTCGCTGACACGTTTTGTAATAAAATTCGTAATATACAGGAATATCAACCCAATAACATTCTGGAACAGGCTGATTGCTGTTGAATAACTATAATCAAAATCGAGCAGCCCAACCCGGTATGAGTACGTGTCGAGGATATCCCCCACGCTATAGACAATAGGATTATAAAGGTTCAATATCTGGTCTCTTCCACCCTCCATAATGTTACCCACCTTCATGAGAAACATGGTGATAATAACAGGGAAAATAGATGGTACCGTGATATACCAAATCTTCTTCAGACGAGTTACGCCATCCATGGTTGCCGCTTCATATATCTGAGGGTCTATACCAGTTATTGCTGCCAGATATACTATGCTGCCCCAACCCATATCCTTCCATATTCCAGAGCCAATGACAATCCCTCTAAAAAGCCCCGGCATCATTAAAAACTTATAGGGTCCAAGGCCAAAAGCCTGAAAAACATAATTCACAACGCCGTCAACCGGTGACAGAATCGTTTGAAGAAGACCCGCAATGACAACCCAGGAAATAAAATGAGGCAGGTACGTGATGGACTGAATCGCTTTTTTATACCGCTCATGACGTATTTCATTCAGCAATATTGCAAAGAGGATTGGAGCGGGAAAAGAAAAGACCAACCTGTATATACCGATGATGAGCGTGTTCCAGAACACACTTTCAAACTGACTGCTGTTGAAAAGTCTGATAAAGTGATCAAGGCCTGTCCAGGGACTTCCCATAATTCCCTTCAGCAGCTTATAGTCCTTAAAAGCAATGGTAACGCCATACATTGGATAGTATTTAAAGATGAGGAACCAGGCTATCCCTGGAATAAGCATGAGCAGTAAGCCCTTATACTTTTTGCATCCAAGCTGCAGAATATGCATTCTTGTCTTTATGTCAGGCTTTTTTCTCATGACAACAGAGGGAGACATTATGCTGGTTTTTCCCTTACTCATGGCTTCTCTCCTTGAAAATTGTATTCGTTTTGCTTATGATGATCTGATCTCTTGCTGATGTGTTCATTTTACAACACAGAATTGTTGAATTTGTTTAAAATTTTATGCGAAATGTGTAAAATACTTTGTTCATTCTGTCAGATCGGGTACTATTTTGCCAACCGAGTCTCTGATAATCAGTTGGGGCTGCAAAATGATACTCTTGATGCTGCTGTCAGGTTTTTTGATTCGATTCAGCAATAGTTTACAGGCCTTCGCGCCCATTTGTTCTTTGCATATCTGAACAGATGTCAACGACGGGATGACATGCTCTGAGATGATCGAATGCTCGTATCCAATGACTGAGAAGTTATCGGGTATTCTGACATTGATGTCATACAAATACCGCATTGCACCCGCAGCAATGCTGTCACTGGCACAAAAAACAGCCGTCAGCTCCCGGCCTGACGTCCACAGCTGTTTCATGGCACGATATCCGCTTAATCCGGTAAACTCCGCCTTACGAATGAACCGCATATCGGATGCAATACCCGCTTCCTGTAATGCTTTATTGTAGCCCTCCAGTTTCTTCACGGACGTTCTGCTGTCATCCGGGCCATCAATCAATGCGATTTTCCGATGTCTGCAATCGATCAAATATTTCGTTGCAAGCCAGGCAGCCTGACTGGTATCAACATCAACCGAATCAATCAGAGGATGACGACTTCCAATGATCACTGCAGGAAGTTTCTTTTGGACGATCCTTTCAATCAGAGTATCATTGACAAGACCTCCGATGATAAAAAGTCCGGCGATTCGATTGTTTTTTATGATTTGCGGCAGTTCATCGATTTGCTCTTTCACCTGAAACCTTTCAGTGATAAGACCATAATCGGTTTTCGCCAATTCCCCTGAGATTCCGCTTAACGTATCATAAAAAAATGTTTCTGTAACTGCATCGAACAAATAGGTTCCTTCTGAAAAATTCTTCGTAAGGAAGATCGAACCCAATACCTGTTTTTTCTTTGTTGTCAGCTCC
>JAEZBW010000677.1 GCA_023426765.1 Bacillota bacterium | reverse complement strand
TCTCAGACATCTTCAGGTCGTAGTCACCCTTTTCGGTAAAGGTGAAACGGATGATATCCAGTTCATCAAAAATAAACATTCCCGACAAAAGCTTGAAATAATTCATCCGGACCTTGCCGGAACTGATCTGCTGCGCCAGTTGGAACAGCTGTGCACGGCTGAGTGTACGGTCACCGGTTTTTTGAAGATACCGGTATAAAACAGCCAGATCATCCTTGGAAAGCCTGATATCTTCCGCCCTCACCCTGTGCGTATTAATCCCATTATAAATCCATTCCTCGTCATAATCAAGACATTCCACCTTTTCGGCAGCTTCCGCCAAAGCCCTGTTTCTGCGGAGTTCGGCTTCAGGAACACGGATGGCCTTTACCATCAGCTGGATGCTTCTTTTCCCCATATAATCGTTGACGGCGGGCGTAAACAGCATATCGATCCGGTCATTGAGCCCGATATAAGGCTCCAGCTCTCCCTTGCGGAATGCGATCGCCTGCACTGGTGTTTTTTCGTCCCCCACCACAAGGCGCAGGTGATCTCCGTTCGTGCCGATGCGTTTTTTTTGCAGCACGGTAACCTGGGAAAGCCTGAAAACCGGGCTGTCATTTCCTTCTCCAAACGGTGCCATCGCCTGTATCGCTTCGGCGGTCTGCAGGGTTAAATCCTCAAGGCAGGCCTCGGTATCAATTTTAGTCTTCGGCAGCATGGGGCCTGAGCTGAAGACGACAGCGGCATAATCGTTTATTTTTTCCCTGAAACGATCGACGTCACAGGTTTTTATGGTCAGGCCCCCAGCCTGTTCATGGCCGCCATATTTCACAAACAGATCTTTACAGGCTTCCATCGCAGAAAAGACATTAAAGCCCGCGACGCTTCTGGCCGAACCTGTTGCGGTTTCCCCCTGTACGGAAAGAACAAAGCATGGCTTGTAATAACGTTCAGTCAGCAGGGAAGCGACAATGCCGATGACGCCATGGTGCCATCCTTCTCCGCAGATTACGATCACTTTCCCGTCCCTGCAGGGAGGATCGGCCTCGATTGCTTCAATGGATTTCTGCAGGATTTCCTCCTGTGTTTTTTGGCGCTGCACATTGTCCTGATGCATCTGTCTGGCGATACTTTCAGCCTGCGCGGGATCGGTGGTTGTGAACAGATGAACCCCGCGGGAGGCGTCTCCCATTCTTCCGGCCGCATTGATTCTCGGGGCCAGGATATACCCAAGCAGCCAGGTGTCAATCTCCCGGCCGGTAATCTCTGAAACCTTCAGTAATGCCTGAATGCCCGGATTGGGGCGTCTTTGTATTTTTTTCAGCCCTGCCCAAACGATAATTCTGTTCTCACCGGACAGTTCTACGATATCGGCGACGGTTCCCATCGCTGCCAGATCCACATAATCCAGATACCTGTCGGCAAGGTCCAGCCTGCCGCACAAAGCCTGCACCAGCTTGAACGCGATTCCCGCACCGCAAAGTTTGGTAAAGGGGTAACTGCTGTCTGGCAGATGCGGATTCACAACCGCCAGCGCTTCAGGCAGGGTATCGGCGTTTGGTTGGTGATGGTCGGTGATGATGATATCCATTTTTCGATTTTGCCCGTTTAAACCGGTTTGAAGCTGCTCCAGCCTGTCCTTTGCCGAGATGCCGCAATCCACCGTGATCATCAGATCATAGGGGGTTTCAAGCAAGCAGGCCACGGCTGTTTCCGATATGCCATAGCCTTCCTCAACGCGGTCGGGAATATAGAAGGATACATCCATCCCAAGAGATTGCAGAAAGTGGTACAGGATGGCGGTGGCGGTGATGCCGTCCGCATCGTAATCCCCGTAGATGATAACTTTTTCTCCCGCTTGCTGTGCGGCCAGTATCCTGTTCAGGACAATCTGCATATCGGGCAGAAGCGTCGGATCATGCAGGTTTTTTATGGAGGGCTTTAAAAATGCCCTGATTTCCTGCATATCAAAAAAGCCTCGTTTGGCCAGGACTTTTGATATCAGAGGCGGTATGTTCAATTGTTCCTGAATGGTTTTTGCGGTTTCTTCCGCCGTTTCGGGCGGTTCATATTCCCACAGGGTTTTATTCCCCAGATAAAAATCTTCTATCATACTACCCCCAAAGCTACAGAAGGGATTAAATTTCCCTGGCTTAATTTTTCTTTTTTATGCAAAAAGCCCGAAGGCTTTCTTCGGGCTTTAAGTTTCCAAAATTTTCTTCACCAAGGCGTTCACCTTGCTGCCATCAGCTTTTCCCTTCACTTTCGGAAGGATGACCTTCATGACCTTTCCCATGTCTTTGATGGTTTGTGCGCCAGCTTCGACAATGGCTTCCCGGACAATTTGCTCCAAAGCTTCGTCCGATAACTGTGCGGGCAAATATTTGGTAAGAACTTCAATCTCCCGGGTGGTGTTGTCAATCAGATCCTGCCGTCCGCCCTTTTCAAACTCTGAAAGGGAATCCTTCCGTTTCTTCAGTTCGCGGACAACAACTTCTATTACGCCTGCGTCATCAAGGGTTATTTTCTGATCCTTTTCCACCTGAAGGATTGCGGCACGCACCATTTGCACGGTGTCTTTCATGATTTTGTCCTTATCCTTCATAGCGGCTTTCAAATCATCAGCCAGGGCTTCCTTAAGGGACATTGAATTGCCTCCCTTAGTGTTCAGGCTTTCGCCTGAAGTGCATGCATTGGAACGCTTTTTGGAGAGCTTTCGCGAATGCCTGCACTTTACTTCGTCTTTCTCTTTCTTGCAGCTTCGGATTTCTTTTTACGCTTCACACTGGGTTTCAGGTAATGCTCTCTTTTTCTGACTTCTGCAAGAACACCTGATTTTGCGCATTGACGTTTGAACCTCCTGAGCGCACTATCCAGGGATTCATTCTCTTTTACTCTGATTTCGGACACATTTTTCCCTCCCCTCTGTATCATACAGTCGTGCCGGGGAATTTATTCCGTCGTGCATCGCTAAATAAGCTTCGCACGAAGCACTTACCTTATTATATAATAGGGCTTCAAACTCCGTCAACCTTTTTCTATACTATATGATTTTTTCAGTGAAAACTGTTCCGCCCAATACATGATAATGCAGGTGCGGCACCGTTTGCCCGCCGTCTTTTCCGGTGTTCACAATCACGCGGTAACCCCCGGCATTGATTTTTTTTGCTTTGGCAACCTGCTGGATGGCGAAGTGCGCCTTTGCGACGTATTCCACATTTTCAGGGTTCACCGCTTCGAGGCTCTCTATATGCTTCTTTGGAACAACCAGTACATGCACCGGCGCAGCGGGATGAATGTCCTCAAAAGCGAGGATGTCGTTATCCTCGTAAACCTTCGTTGAAGGGATGGTTCCTTCGATAATCCTGCAAAAAATGCAATCCGCCATTTCTATTCTCCTCCTTCACTAACCAATGCTTCCATAATTTAAAATTTTCCCAGAGATGCCTGAATCATCTCCAGGGCGATCTGCAGGGATTTGTCGATACCCGACAGGTCTTTTCCGCCGGCCTGGGCCATATCGGGCCTTCCGCCGCCTCCGCCGCCGGCTGCCTTTGCAGCTTCTCCAATAATTTTCCCGCAGTGAATTCCCTGGCTGACCGCATCCTTCGTGGCCGAAACGATGATGTTTACCTTGCCGTCCAAACCGGATGCCAGCACCACCACAGATGCGCCCAGCTTGTTTTTCAGCGTATCGGAGGTATTGCGCAGACCGTTCATATCCAGCTGATCCATTCTGGCACAGAGCACCTTGATCCCGGAAATCTCCTGAACCTTGTTCAGGATTTCATCCAGTGAACTATTGACCATTTTAGTCTTCAAGGCATCCAGTTCCTTGCGCAGGCCACGAAGTTCGTCATGAAGACCGGCAATTTTTACCGGCGTTTCATCCGGTGAAGCCTTTACGGTTTCAGAAACCTTTTGCAGCAGTTTTTCTCTTTCCTTGTACCAGGCAATGGCACCCGTCCCGGTTAATGCTTCAATACGCCTGACACCGGCGGCTATTCCGCTGTCCGAAAGAATTTTAATCAAGCCTGCTTCTCCGGATGCGCGGATATGAGTTCCGCCGCAAAGCTCCCTGCTGTAGTCACCGACGGAAACAACACGGACGGTGTCTCCGTACTTCTCACCGAACAGCGCCATAGCGCCTTCCTTCTTCGCTTCATCAACGGGCATGACCCTGGTGACCACAGGATAATCCGATAAAATCACTTCATTCACCTGCTGCTCCACGGCCTCGATCTGCTCGGGTGTCAATGCTGAAAAATGGGTAAAGTCAAAACGCAGCCGTTCGGGTGACACAAAGGAGCCCGATTGGTGAATATGATCCCCCAGAACGTTTTTCAGGGCTTTTTGGAGAATATGGGTGGTGGTATGATTTCTGGCGGTATTCTTTCTTTTTTGCACGTCAATGCCGGCCGTGACCGCTTCGCCCACCTGAACCATACCGGTATCAATCTTTCCAAGATGAAGGATCTTCCCATCAGCAGTTTTCTTACAGTCGGTTACCTGCATGGTGAAATTCTTTCCGGCGATGATGCCGGTATCACCCACTTGTCCTCCGCTTTCGGCATAGAAAGGAGTTTTATCGAGAACCAGTGCAACTTCATCGTCCATTTGAGCAGACTCCGAAAGTCGGCTATCCAAAACGATAAATTTAACAACGGCGTCGGTTTTAACTTCTTCGTATCCTGTAAACCCGGTGGTGAACAGCTTATTTTCACCGGTAAACAGATCCTTTTCCCACGCGGAGCCTTCCTTTTTCAAATGGGCTTCACGGGCCTTTGTCTTTTGTTGCTTCATCTCCGAAATAAAGCCTTCTTCATCAACCTTCATGCCGTTTTCCTGGGCGATTTCCCGCGTTAAGTCCACAGGGAAACCATAGGTATCATGAAGCCGGAAGATCATGTCTCCGGTTAAGGTATTGCTTCCATTCTGCCTGATTTGGGCAATATACTGATCCAGAATGGTCATACCCTGATCCACGGTGGAGTAAAACTTTTCTTCTTCAATGGATATGACCTTAAGAATGTAATCCCGCTTTTCACCCATATGCGGGTAAGCGCCCATGGAGGTATTGATGACCGTGTCGGCCAGCTTTGCCAGGAAGGTTTCGCGAATTCCCAGAAGCCTGCCATGCCTTGCCGCACGGCGGATTAACCTTCGCAGAACATAACCGCGCCCTTCATTGGAAGGAAGAACACCATCAGAGATCATCATCGACGCACTTCTTACATGATCGGTGATCACGCGGATGGAAACGTCCTTGCCTTTGTCACTGCCGTATTGAACAGAGGCAATATCGCATACCTGGTCGAGAATCGAACGGATGGTATCCACCTCAAAAAGATTGTCCACCTGCTGCATGACACAGGCCAGGCGTTCCAGGCCCATGCCGGTGTCAATGTTCTTTGTCTTGAGTGGTAAATACGTCATGTCCTTCTGACGATCGAACTGCGTGAACACCAGGTTCCAAACCTCTATGAAACGGTCGCAATCGCATCCGACTGTGCACCCTTCCTTGCCGCAGCCCTTGTCGGGCCCGCGGTCAAAGTAGATTTCAGAACAAGGGCCGCAGGGGCCTGTGCCATGTTCCCAGAAGTTATCCTCCTTGCCCATTCTGAAGATTTTGCTTTCGGGCAGGCCGACATCTTTATGCCAGATATCGTAGGCTTCATCATCTTCCAGATATACCGATACGTTCAGTTTATCTTCCGGAATTCCAAGAACCTTGGTGAAGAATTCCCATGCCCACGGGATCGCATCCTTTTTAAAGTAGTCCCCAAACGAGAAATTCCCAAGCATTTCAAAAAAGGTGCCATGACGGGCGGTTTTACCGACATTGTCGATATCCGGCGTACGGATACATTTCTGACAGGTGGTAACCCTTTTTGACGGAGGAATTTCCTGACCCGTAAAATATGGCTTTAAAGGGGTCATCCCGGCGTTGATCAGCAGGATGCTGGGGTCGTTGACCGGAACCAGCGAAAAGCTGGGCAACCGCAGATGCCCTTTGCTTTCAAAGAAGGCAAGGTATTTTTCACGTAACTCATTCAATCCAAACTTCTGCATGATGAATCCTCACTCCAGTTCAACTGCAGGCCTGCAAAATGATTGCAGGCTTTTCTGCAGTGATTTGTTTCCTATCACCGGGATTTGTTTATTCCGGATGTTTGTTTATTCTGGCAATTTGCTCTCTCAAGTATACTAAAACCCGTGGAAAGCCGTCAAGTGGATGAGAACATAATTATCCCGACACAGTCCTGTATACCCTTTTCACCAGTATCTTCAGCATGGCCACCAGCGGAACACTGAACAACAGGCCTGCTATTCCAAACAGCTTCCCGCCGACAATAACGGCCAATATCGTCGTGACGGGGTGCAGCCCCAGTTTTCCTTCCATAATTCTTGGGGACAGGTAGATATTATCTAACTGCTGGACAACCAGGAACACAGCCGCAGCCCAAACAGCTTTCCACGGTGAAATGGTCAGAGCCACCGCCAGCGCCGGGACGGCACCGATATAGGGTCCGAAATACGGTATGATGTTGGAAAGACCTCCGATAAAGCCTAATAGTGGTGCATAAGGCATGCCTACCAGATAAAGCCCAAGGGTTTCGATGATCGACAGGATGATCGCAATTAAAACCTGGCCCTGGATAAACCGTAACACAACCCGATGAATGTCCCGGAAAAAGCAAACCGTTTCTCCTCTGATCGTTTTGGGAAAGAAATACTTTATATTACTGACCAACTGTTCCTTGTCCTTCAGAATGTAAAAGGACAGAATCCACGCCAGCAGCATATCCAGAATAATGGACACCGTTTTGGGTAATGTCGCTATGAAATCATACAGAACCTGCGTCAGCTTATCCTGCGCTTTTGCAAGGCTGTTGTCCAGTTCTTTCAGCAGCTCCTGCTGCCAGCCCGATGGAATGTTTCTTTCAATAAAGATTTTCAGATTTTGAAAGGTTTCTTCAAACATTTCGGGAAGCACCGTTGTCAGGTCTTTAATGTTGTTCACAAAGATGGGAACAAGCCAGAGTAAAATGACCAGGATGATGACAAGACTGAGCACGAAAGATATGACAATACTGAATGTTCTGGGTACCTTCATTTTATCGAGCGCTTCAACCAGCGGCAGGAGAATATAAGCGATCACAATTCCGATACCCAGCGGCAGCAATGCCTGCAAAAAACCCTTTGCATATTTGATCACAAAAAAAAGAAGCCCTGCAAGGAGGGCTGCGAGAATACCAATCCGAATCCAACGTCCTGCCTTCACCAGGCACCTCCGCAAAGTCCTGTTGAAATATGTACCTTTTCTCAATCCCAAATAAAATTTGGTATGCTTATTGAGAAAAGGCGTAAAAAGGGAAGATTTTGTGTTACGATTAATGCATCATATCGGAGATATCCGACACGATGCGCCTTGATCTCTTGTACATATTCCTGCCCATGCGCACCATCCGCTTTTTTGTTTTATTCACGTCGATATCGTGATTCATGATCATGGACATCGTAGCCCCAACAATACCTCCAATCAGCATTCCGCTGGTAAACCCGTTTCTCATGTCAACAGCCTCCTTTACGCGCAGAACCATCATGCCAAGCTTTTTCATCTTTTCTACACTGAATCTATTCCAAGCCATTTTCTCAGTCCTTTATGAAGTCCTGTGATCTCTTCGCGGGTATCCTGATCGATGGAAACGAACTCCCGTGAAAACTCAACCTGGCTTAGCACCGGCATTCTATTTCGGCCATTCCAGATATCCTCGATCAAACTGCCGGACAGGATCATATCCCGAACCAATCCATTGGATGGATCAAAGCTGAAGTCGACGACTCGCCCGACCCATTCCCCCTTGTCATCGAGAACCGATTGCTTCAGGAAGTCCTCGGCAAAGATGATCCTCTTTCTGGCCGTTTTGGACAGGGTTTTCAGTTCAACCGATTCCCATAAATCAATTCTGTCCCGTTTCATCTGTTGAATGTGGCCGTAAGGGAAGGTTCTGTACCGGATATCCCGGTTCCGTCTTTCCAGAATAAAGCCTGTAATGGCCTTTTGTTCCGGATCGATCATGATGTTTTCAACCTGCCCGATACTTTTCCCTTTCATATAAACCGATGCACCTGAAAGTTCAGACCAATAAAGCATACAGGCTCCCTTAACATCCGGACTCATTCGATAGGATGGCCGTCCGACCGTCCTATTACAATCTTATTATTTCTTGAAAACAAGAAAAGAATTCGGGTTTTTTAATTTGACTAAATTTACATATTCCATTAAAATTGACGTTGTGGTTTCTAAAATGATTTACTATTTTAGGGGGGCTCTGTTATGGTTGAACAATTTCTGAACGGGCTTGGATTGGATATACGCTCAATACTGCTGCCGAAGCAGGGCACAGACATGCGCAAATGGTCGGTTGTTGCCTGTGATCAATACACTTCCGAACCTGAATACTGGCAAAAAGCCAATGAATTTGTTGGAGATTCTCCATCCACGCTGCGTTTAATCTTTCCGGAGGTTTATCTGGAAAGGGAAAACGCGGAAGAAAAACAGCAGAGGATTTCCAACATCAACCGCGCCATGTGTGATTATCTGGATGAAGACGTTTTTTATGAAATTCAAAACTCCATGATCTATGTTGAAAGAACCACCCGGGGTGGTAAAACCAGAAAAGGGCTGATCTGTGCCGTCGATCTGGAGCAATATGATTTTTCAAAGGGTTCAAACAGCCTGATCCGCGCTACCGAAGGCACCATTCTGGATCGTTTGCCGCCCAGAATCCGCATCCGTGAAAAAGCCTGTCTGGAGCTTCCCCATATCATGATGCTGATTGATGACCCTCAGGCCAGGATCATTGAACCGCTTTCCCTGTATAAAGAAAAAATGGACAAGCTGTATGCCTTTGACCTGATGATGGATTCGGGGCACATTGAAGGCTACCGGGTGAATGATGAAACCCTGCTGCAGGAAATCTATCAGAGCCTGATGTTGCTGAAGACCGCTGAAACCTTTTCAAATAAATATGGTGTTGACGCTTCGACAAGCCCGCTGCTTTTTGCGGCAGGTGACGGCAATCACTCGCTGGCAACTGCAAAATCCTGCTGGGATCAGCTGAAAGTTTCTCTTTCCGAAGCAGACAGAGCAACACATCCCGCCCGGTTTGCATTGGTTGAACTGGTGAATGTTCATGACAAAGGGCTGGATTTTGAACCCATCCATCGGTTACTGTTTCATGTGGACAGTTCGGATCTTTTAACTGCATTTTGCCGTTATTATCAAGATAAAGGCGTTCAATGCGGTTACGAATATGTTACCGCTTTTAAAGAAATACCGGCCAATACACCGTCCCGACATGTCATTCCATTTGTTCATGGGGATAAGACCGGCTATTTATGGGCGGACAAACCCTGCTTCAATCTGGACGTTGCAACCCTGCAGAGTTTCCTGGACAGTTACCTTAAAGGGAACCCAGGTGTAGAAATTGATTATGTGCATGGGGACAACGTCATTGAACGGCTTGGCAGGCAGGATAGCAATATGGGCTTTATCCTTTCCCCGATGGACAAGGGAGATCTGTTCAAAACAGTTATTCTGGATGGTGCGCTGCCCCGAAAGACCTTTTCCATGGGTGAAGCGGCAGACAAGCGCTTCTATCTGGAATGCCGAAGCCTGCGCTATTTTCGGTAACCGGCGATGTGCAGGCAGCGATATTTTTGATAAGCATAGCTTGACAACGGGTAATAATCCCTGTCATAGGTGTGGGTGGCAATTTTGATGTTCTCGGGATTGTCCCCTTTTCCTTTTTCGACAACCATCAGGGAGTGTCTGAAAATGGAACCGTTAAAGGAAAGCTGGATGATGTCTCCTGGAACCAGTTCTTCAAGAGAAACCTCTTTTGCAAAGGGGCCTGCTCCTTCATTTCCTGTCAGAAAATTGTACAGATACGGAACCCCTGTCCATGATGCGGTTCGCTGATAACTGTTATAGTAATACCAACCATAAACAGGTTTTGGGTTCATGGTGTTGCTGCCCGCATAAATGCATTGGGAAATGAAATTCGTACAGTCTCCCCCATATCTGCTGAAATCAAGATATGCCGGATTGCGGCCAAGCGCCCATTGATGTGCATAAGCAAGCGCTTTTTCCCTGTTGTAGGCTTGTGTTTTCATAAAACAGCTCCGGAGAGTTTTCTGCTATTATTTTATGATACAAAAAAAGGACTGTGCGTAACGCAAAAGCCCTTTGATGAACTGATTCTGATTGAATTTCTATAGCAAGGCCCAGATGTCCCCCACCTCAAAGGGTCGGGTACCGATTACCGCGGCCCCGAAGACAGTTCGGTATACACGGATGTCCCGCACCCCAAGGTGTCGGGTACCGATTATCTTATCAAACGGCGTGCATATCTCCTGCTTTTATATAACAACAGAGTACGAAGGTAGTGAAAAATTCCAATACAGGTTTAGTTTTCCGGCCCGGACTTTTTTCCTGTGAGTGAGTCGATATCGATTCGGATGATCAGGGTTTTGTCCAGAACCTTTTCCGGATAATGATGTTCAGGCTGGCCGGTATGCTTGAACATGATCGCATCCAAAGCTTTCACTTTTTCTTCACGGTCATTCAATAAAACCGCATTTCCGGTTCCAAAGACGCTTTGATACCGGGTGGTGCATTCATGCGCTTCCGGTGACAGAACCAGCCCCACATTCGTATCTGCCTGGAAGGCTACCCTGTTATTCTTCCTGAGGATATCTATTTTTCTGCCTTCATGGGCAGAATGCATATAGATGGCTCCATCCAGGAAGGCGAAATTCACTGCCACCAGGTAGGGTTCGCCGTCATCAACCATAGCAATGCGTATTATCTCTGCATCCTTTAATATTTTTTCAATCAGGGTTTTATCTGTGATTTCCTTGTCTTTTCTTCTCATGACCGTTCTCCTGATATTATCGTATTTTCATGTGTTCTTCTCAAAATAATGTCTGAAATCAGGAGCAATGTCAAGAAGCAACAGCTTAAAAGCTGTTGCGCAGCTCCTCCATAATTTTCTTTTCCAGACGGGACACCTGAACCTGCGATATACCCAGCTTCATGGCCACCATTTGCTGTGTTTCTTCTTTGAAATACCGCAGAAAAACCAGTTCTCTTGAGCGCTGATCCAGGTTTTGAAGCGCTTTGCTTAAAGCAAGGCGTTCCAGAATGACCGATTCCTTTAAATTCTCCTCAGATTGCAGAATATCAATCAGATAGATGGGATGCTGCTCGTTATCCCCGATGGTTTTATACAGTGATTCGGGCTGATACCCCGATTCCAATGCCTGAACAAGCTCTTCAGGCTCCACCTCCAGCCTTTCGGCCAGTTCATGGATGGTGGGACACTGCCCGCTTTCCTTTTCCATGGTCTCCTGCAGAATTCTGGCTTTTTGCCCGAGTTCCTTCAGCGCCCTGCTGACCTTGATCGTACCGTCATCCCGTAGAAATCGCTTAATCTCCCCCATGATCATCGGCACCGCATAGGTGGAGAAGCATACTTCAAAGCCCGGATCAAACTTTTTAATAGCTTTCACCAGCCCGATACAACCGATCTGAAACAAATCCTCCGTCTCAACATCCCGGGGCTTGAAACGCTTTAAAACACTCCACACCAGCCCAAGATTCTCCTGAACCAATGTGTTTTGTGCATCAGAATCCCCTTTTTGCGCTTGTTTTATCAAAATCAGCGTTCTTTCCTCAATGGTTTTGGGTTCGGTCCTGTTATCGTTCACAATGAAAACTCCCGTCTTTTGTATAAATAGCTTTCAAAGAGGATCACAGCCGTATCATAGGATGGGGATTTCAGAAATCGGAGCCGGCGTGGAAAGCCGGTTCATTCTTTTCATGCATAAACTTATCAGAAAAGTATCGGAGTTTTCCTATCTTTTATAAAAGACCTTTTTCATGGTTACCTTTGTTCCTTCACCCCGGAAGGATTGCACCGTCAGGCTGTCCATAAAGGTCTGCATGATCGTAAAACCCATTCCCGAACGCTCCAGTTCAGGCTTTGACGTATATGCCGGGATTCGGGCCTTCTCAATATCCTCAATACCTGCTCCAAAGTCCTCTATGGTCACTTCTATGCTGTCCGGGTATAAGATACATTCCATTGTGATCATACCCGGTTTTTGCTCATAGCCATGGATGATGGCATTGGTCACCGCTTCGGACACGGCTGTCTTCAGGTCGGCCAGATCCTCCAGCGTCGGATCAAGCTGCGCTGCGAAAGCCGCCGCAACTACCCTGGCAAAGGCTTCGTTGGCAGACTTGCTTTCAAATTCAATTTTCATTCTGTTTATCGGTTGCATACTTCTACCTCACTCATCCATTTTGCAGCGCTCTATTCAGACGCCGGTTTTTACAGCTTGTTCCAACCCCATTGTTTAGTTGATTTTCATTAATTTCTCGATTCCGGACATTTTCAGGATTCTTAACAGGGCTGGTCCGGGATTGCCGATGATCATTTTCCCGCCGATGCTCCTGACACGATTGAACCTTCCTGCAATCAAACCTATTCCGGAGCTGTCCATAAACGTGATACCCGCCATATCCAAAACAAAAGTTTTAAAGGGAGTTTTGACCAGCAGCATGTCAATCGTATCCTTCGCGCTGACTGCCGTATGATGGTCCAGTTCTCCCTTTAAAAAAACAGTGAGTGTATGATTTTCCTGCTTGACCGTTATCTCCACCGACATCACTCCATTTAATGTTCCTCAGGATAGTATTCGATATTTCCCGTAAAAATCCTGCAAAAATGAACTGTGGATCTTACCGCTTTGGTTTTTCCATTCTGTCCGATGCAAGCTTCTCAAGCTTTCTCAGCCGATGATTGACACCGGATTTGCCTAAAACCGGTGTCAGCATCTTCCCCAGCTCGGTCAGGCTGGCCTCGGGATTTTCCAGCCTCAGCCGGGCAATTTCCTTTAAACCCGGCGGAAGGTTTTCCAACCCCAGCGTGTCGTCCAGCAGTTTGATGGCTTCCACCTGCTTTACCGAAGCGTTTACGGTTTTTTCCAGGTTCGCCGTCTCACAATTGACAATCCGGTTTACCTGATTGCGCATATCCTTCAGAATGCGGACATTTTCCATTTCCATCAATGCATGATGTGCTCCGACAATGTTCAGGAAGTCAACAATATCCTGCCCTTCCTTCATATAAACGATTTCATAGCCCTTTCGGGTGATTTGTTTCGGTTTCAGCTGGAAATGCTCCATCAAAAGCCTGTATTCCTCTGCAATCCCCTTATCCATGAAGGCCATTTCCAGGTGATAGGATTTATCCGGACTGATGATGGACCCGGCGGCCAGGAAACCGCCGCGCAGATAAGAGCGCATGCAGCATCGGCTTTTCATGACGAAGCTGTCATATTCCAGCCGTTTTTCGTCCAGATGGACATGAATGCCCAGTTCATTTAAAAGACGGATGCTCTTGTCAACGCTGGGAACCTTGTGCAGATCCAGCCTGTAGACCACATGCTTTTTCAGACGTGCGGTCTTTTCTCCGGAAATTTCCGGCCTGCTGCTTGTCTGTCCTTTGATCTGCGTAAATAAGAGCCTGGATACCGAGGCATGCTCGGTGATGAAAAGAAGGGCCGGTTCCCCGCGATATTCGCGCAGCATCAGGCCTGTCCGCAGTAAGCCCGCCAGTTCGGCCTGTCTGCAGCAGGTTTTTTCATTTTGCAGTCTGGCCAGTTCATCTTTGATCTCAGAAGAAAATGACATGACATCCCCCAGTCAGAAAGATAAAGAATAAGGTGTTCCACATAAGCTCTCATGGAATCCCACGGCATCGGTTTTTGTGATACCACGTGTACCAGGAGAATCGTCCCCATGGATCCTTTTGATCATAAACGGTTCCCCTGTTCCACATATGCTCTCAGAATTTCCGAAACACTCCAGGCCTGGGCGCAGCATCCCCTGGGCACAAGCGGTTCGTCTCCGTCAAAGATTTCGGAAATATTGCCGATACAGCCATCCCGGAGGTGATCCTGAAACGGCAGGAAGAACGCTTCCAGCTGCTTTTTCAAGCCCGGATCCTTCCGATACACTCTGGCATAGGCCGTAATTAA
>JAEZBW010000612.1 GCA_023426765.1 Bacillota bacterium | reverse complement strand
GATATAGGAAGACCTTACCGATGGCTTTATTCACACTGTTTGAGTTCATAGCCTATCCTCCCGCCAGCCTTTAGTCATTGGCGAACTTGGATTCGCCCCTGAATTGAATGATCGTTACGACCAGCACCAGAACGAAGAGTATCATCGCAACCGCGCTGGAATAACCGAGTTTCCAGTAGTTAAATGCGTTCTGATAGATGTAATATACCAAAACCATGGCGGAGGTGGATAGCGTGCCGGTGCTGCCGCCTGCCAGCATGATGGCAATATCATATATTTTAAAGCAGTTGATTGTCAGCATGACGATTACAAAGAAGCTTGTGGGTTTCAGCGCCGGCCAGGTGATGAACCGGAACCGCTGCCATGCATTGGCTCCGTCAATTTTTCCCGCCTCGTACAAATCGTTGGAGATCCCCTGAAGCCCGGCAAGATAAATGACCATGTAATAGCCCATGTATTTCCATACGCTGAACAAAATCAGCATGATGATCACAAGATTCCCGGTAAACCAGTTCGGAAGTTTATCCTTCGGAACGTTGAACACAAAATAAAGAATCGCATTGACCGGGCCTTTTGACGAATGGAAAATCATGGTCCAGACAGAGGTGATAGCTACCAACGAGGCGACATAAGGGAAAAAGCCCAATGTTCTGAAAAATCCGCGGCCTTTCACCTTCTGATTCAAAACAACAGCCAGGCCCAGCGAAGCTGCCATCGTCAGCGGTACCGTTCCAATACTGTATACAATGGTGTTTCTGAGGGCTGCTTTAAAAAATTTGTCCCCGATCAGCCCTTTGAAGTTCTCCAGGCCAACAAATTTGATTGGATTGTTCCCGTCCCACTCCATAAAAGCCAGCGCAAAAGCAAAAAGAATGGGTACCAGTGTAAACACCGCAAACCCGATAAAATTCGGTGCGATGAAGGAATATGCGATCAGGTTTTTCCTGCGTTCTCTCTTCTTCCTGGACTTTTGGATCTCATCCACGGTATGATCTGATGAAGCGACTTTTAAACCTGCAGTTTTGTCACTCATACCAAATGTCTCCTCCCGGCATAAATTCTATATGCGTCCGTTCCTGTTCCATTCGTTGTTCATACAGGACCCCAGAGCTTTCAGCAGGCTTTTAACAGATAAGGCCGGTGTTTATACCGGCCTTATCCGTCTTTTCAGCCTGATTGTTTATCAGAGAAGTTGAACCATGCTCTTGTGTCATCCGGGTTTTACTTCTTCAGGGCTGTGACGTCGTCGTTCATGGCCTTAATGCCTTCATCAACGGTCAGTTCGCCGCTCATGATCATCTTATGATATGTATCCAGAATGGCATTGATTTCAGAGACTTTCTCGGCATAAGGAACTTCCAGGTAAAGGTTTGTTACTTCAAGTGCCTTAACGCTTTCAGGATCTGTCGGGAAGCCTTCAAGGCCGGAGATAATGGTTCTGACGCCTTCGGTGGACAATGCCGGGAAGTTTCCGGTATTGGCCATCACTTCTGCACCTTCCGGACCACTTACCCAATTTACAAAATCAAACGCAGCATCCTTCTGCTTGGATGCAGATGTTACGGACAGACCGGTGATTGTGCCCAGGGTAGAACCAGCAGGAACACCTTCAGCGTGAGGATATTTAACAAGACCCCAGTTTCCGCAAAGCTCCTTATCATAATCACCCTTCTGCAGGTTGCTGATCATCGTGGCAATGAACCATGAACCCATATTCAGCATTGCGATATTTCCGTTCGTGAAAGCAGCTGAATAATGGAGGCCTTGTGTGCTGACATCGGTATATGGCATTGCGACGCCATCCTTCATCTGGCTGAGAACCATGTTGTAATAAGGTGTAAAGAAGGAGTATTCCCCGTCCAGGATGGAATGTTTGCCGTCGAGAACGCCAAACAGCTGAACCGCACTTCTCCAGGTATGATAATGCGCACCGTAAACTTCGGATCCGAAGGTAGTGTCGGTAACCTTTCTTGCAAGAGCGTCATATTGTTCAAAGGTCATGTCGTTAGTCGGGTAAGGTACGCCTTTTTTATCAAAGACATCCTTGTTGTAGAATAAAAGCCAGAAGTCGCTTCTGAATGGCAGCTCATACAGTTTTCCATCCACGGTAACCTGGTTGGTGATACCGCCAAACTTCGCCAAATCAATACCAGCCTTGCTGATGTATGATTCCAGCGGTTCAAGGGTATTCTTCTGAACCAGTGTTGCATAACCGGGAACGTCTTTGATCGTAACAATGTCAAATTTACTGCCGCTGCCCGATAATTCTGCAGCCAGGACGGTCATGTAATCGGCTGAGCCCAGATCGGTATACTCGATGGTTACATTCGGTTTCACTTTTTTGTAAGCATCAATCAGAGCGCCCCAATATACGGTTGTTTCATAATCCCAAAGGGCCCACTTCAGGGTTATTTTTTCTTCAGCCGGCGTAGTGGCCTTTGGCACATCTGTTGCTTTCGGTGCATCGGGAACTGCTGTAGGTGCAGCCGTGCCCGCTTGTTGAGCAACGCAGCCGAACATGGTCACCAGCATACATAAACTGAGAACCAGACCTAAGACTTTCTTTTTCATACGATCTTCTCCTCCCTCATTGTACCTGTTGGTTTTGCCCGTGTTAATAATTCACTCTTCACAAGGCATTGACATTTTTACTATATCGGATAGGCCTTCAGAATAAAATGGAAGATTTTATTTTTTAATTCCATATTTCATCGAAGCCAGCAATATTTCCTTCGTATCCTGAAGCCTGCCTGTCATTTTTTACTGAGGAAATGTAATATCTTCCGATTTCATTTGATTCCCATTCGTTTCTATTATACAATAATTTATGGTAAACTGTATCATAGTTCTGACTTCAAACATCCCGCTTGCATTTCCTGGAGAGGTGAATGGATGAGACCCCTGTTTGTTAAAACAATAAAGGGAAAGATAATACTCTCAACCATGTTGTTTTCATTTTTGCTGTCCATTATTATTGCTTTCAGCAGCTACGGGGTTTACCATGATTATTTGCGCAGCAGTCTGATCCAGTCTTCCGAGCTGAGCCTGCAGGTCATCGCCGACTCAATCAGCAATGAACTGAAGAATATTTATTCCCTGGCCGATTGGTGCCAGATGAATGACACTGTTGGAGAGTTCGCACTGTATGGCTCGAAAACACCCAAACAGAAAATAACCGTTTATGATTATCTGAATGAACGCTATAATTCCAACAATTCCTCCGGATACATCCAGCGCGTACTGGTCGCCAGCAACAGGGGAGAATTCATTCAAATCGTTCAAATGCGTCATTCCAGCGCTTCCGATGTTTTCAGTGTCGTCAGCAAGCTGGATTACTTTACCCAGGCACTGGAGGGCAAAGTGGCCAATCTTGATATCGGTTTTGTGTACGATCCCTTCAAGGCTCAGAACCAAATCAATATTCTTCCGTTAATTCGGCCCATCTACAGTCTGTATGATTCCAGCACAGCGGGATGGGCTTTTATCAGCATATCTCCACAGCTTTTTTCCGATGCGGTCGAATTATACAAACATGGGAATGGGAACGAAGTCTATCTTACCCTGGGGAAAAACATTTATCGTTATGATCAAGGTGTATATACCCAGGTACCGGGCATTGGAGATAATCTTGTAAAAGAAGAAAGCGCTGCCGTATTGTATAAAGATACGATGATTTATCTGGATCCGGATCTGAAGGAATACTATGTTTCCCGTCCTTTGAACACGGAGGGCTGTTATGTCACGCAAAGGGTGAATAATCGGGAGCTGATTTCCCAAACAGCCTTTTTTGTTCAAATTCTACTGGCCATTTGCCTTATCATCCTGCTGGCCGGGTTGCTAATGTCCCTTCTGCTGAACAGAATGGTCAACAGGCCGGTACTGAAAATACAGGACACAATGAACCGGATTGCGAACGGCGATTTTTCCCGGGAGTCCTCCATTGAATGGGATAATGAGTTTGGGGATATCGGCAAGGGTATCAACAGGCTTTCGGAAAGCGTCCACACCCTGATGCATAGCCGATTGGAGATGGAAAAGCAAAAAAGGGACTATGAGTTTCAAATGCTGCAAAGCCAGATCAACCCGCATTTCCTGTATAATACGCTGATGTCGATAAAGTGGATGGCCACCATTCAGAACGCACCGGGTATCGCAGAGATGACTACGTCGCTTTCCCGGCTCTTAAAGAATATCTCCAAAGGCACAACGCAATTCGTTCCATTATCCGAAGAACTGGATTTACTGAGGGATTATTTCACCATCATGAAATACCGTTACGGCGGAACGATTGATCTGAACATCCATACCGCGGTTGACAAGCTGCTTGGCTGCCGCATATTGCGGTTCACCCTGCAGCCGATCGTGGAAAATGCTATCTTTCACGGCATTGAACCAAAAGGCGCAGCCGGGAAAATCGAGATTAATATTTTTAAGAATGATGCAAATGATTTACAGATTGATATTACCGACGATGGTATTGGCATGGATGAAGAGACTGCCAAAACGCTGCTGTCCGAGAAAACTGAAAGCAAGACCAGCTTCTTTAAAAAGATTGGAATATCAAACGTTCACCACAGGATTCAGATGGAGTTCGGCAGCCCATATGGCTTATCCATTCGCAGCAGGGCAGGCAGCTTTACAACCGTGACCATCCTGCTTCCTGACAGGCCCTGCCCGGATGTACCGGCTGTTCATGAACAGACCGGCAGCAGCGAAAGCCCTGAACCATAAGGAAAGGAATTTAACACGATGATTCGATTATTGATTGCAGATGATGAACCTCTTGTACAAATCGGTATAAAATCCATGGTGGATTGGTCCAGCCTTGGCATAGAAATCTGCGGAACGGCATCCAACGGTCAGGATGCTCTTGTGATGATTGAAAAGTATTCAGCGCAAATCGTGATCACCGACATTAAAATGCCCATCATGGGTGGGCTTGAATTGATGCAGGAATGCCGGAAACGTTTCGGTTCACTGCCTTTGTTTATCGTTCTGACAAGCTATGAGGAGTTTCACCTGGCAAAGCAGGCGTTGTCGCTGCAGGCTGTCGATTACCTGGTAAAACTGGAGCTGTCTGAAGCAAGCCTGGTTGAGTCCGTTCGTAAAGCCATTGGCATGCTCGAAGGTTTTGAAACCGGCACGAAGCTTCATTCCCAGCAGGTACCGGTTGAAACGCTGCTGTTTCATGACCGTTTTTTCATCATGCTGTTGAACAACCTGTTTGAAAATGAAGAGCAGTTTCAGCTGCAGTCGAAAGACCTGGGGCTGGATTTTGATGCCGCCGGCTTTCAGGTTGCCTGCATGGAAATTGTCAGCCCGAATTCCGATTCCATGAGTACAAAACAACAGCTGAGCTTCTTTTCCAGTGTCTTGCAAATGGTAAAAACCTTATTGCCGAAGTATATCCGTTGTCATATCACCCCCCTGGACATCCGGCATTTTGCCATCATTTTTCTGTTTTCCAGCGGCGAGGAAGCCGACAGTACGCAGCAGGTGCGCTATTCGGTAGAAAACTCAGCGCAAATGCTGCACAAATATTATGGTGCATCCATTTATGGCGCAGCAGGCCGCCGGGTAGGTCATCCAATGGACATCTTCGCATCCTTTCAGGATTCGCGGCAGATCTTCCGAAAAGCATCGCCCGAAAAGCCTCTGGTTTTTTTTGAGGAACGAACGGCAGAGATGTCCGCTAAAAACATTTTCAATATGGCCATTTTTAAGAATGAGATTGTTTCTGCTTTTGAAGAGCTGAATGCCGAACATTTAAAAATGGTATTCACCTCCATTTCCGATTTGTTCAGAGAGAATCCGGCTTATTTCCTTCAGGCACTGGACGCAGCCAGCAATATTCTTTATCTGTCCATCTCATTGCTGACCGATGGTGAAGAGCTTGTTTCCGATATTTTCGCAGACAATCCGCAAAAATATCGTTCTCTTTATACCCTGAACAGTACGGATCAAATCCTGCAATGGCTGAATACCCTTTTTAAGGGACTTTACAATTATTTTGAGTCCCGGAAGAAGGATTATAAAAACCAGATTGTTGCCAACGCAAAGCAATACATCCGAAACAACTTAACGAAAAAACTCACTTTGAATGATGTGGCTGCAGCGCTGGGGGTCAGCCCGAATTATCTGTCTTCGCTGTTTAAGAAATATTCGGGCTGCGGCTTCGTTGACTATGTCATCCAGGTGAAAATCCATCAGGCTAAGGAAATGATGGCCGATCAAAGCCTGAAAATCCAGGAAATTGCCGATCATCTGGGTTTTGACAATGCTTTTTACTTCAGTAAGGTATTTAAAAAGGTGGAAGGCTGCTCCCCACGGGAATACCTGCGTGTCAAGGGGACGGAGGTTTGACAACCCACAAACTAATGTTCAAGACATGGAATTGTCCTCTGTCTCGATCATCCCCTGCCATATCTAAACAATCAAAATAATATGAAACACGCTCGTTGAATATGAAATACAGGCTAAATACTCCTGTAAATCGTGAATAAAACCAGTTGCTTTCTAATTACAGATCTGTATCATGAGGGTATAGGTAATTGTTTGACTAAAAGCAGAAGCCGGACAGGAGGCATGTTACCATGAACTCAAGAGAAAGAGTTCTGACAGCATTATCACGGGAAGTACCCGACAGGGTACCCATTGACCTGAGTTGGGGATTCTCCCCTGCATTTCTTGCGAAATTCACAGAGATCACCGGGGAGACGGATTACGAAAAGTACTTTCATATTGATGTCCGCCTGGTTCATTTTCAGGAGACAGAGCAACCATCCGACTATCGCAGGTATTTTGAAGGAAGGCCTGACCCTCAGCATATTCACTGGAATGAATGGGGAATTGGTTTAAGAAAATCACAGGACTCAGACTTTCATTTTGAACAGATAGAATCACCTTTGAAACATGCACAAACCGTAAACGAGATTATTGATTATCCATTCCCGGATTTTATGGAAAAATACCGGTGGATTGGACTTAAGGAAAAAATGGAAAAGCTGCGTTCTGAAGGGTTGGCAACATGCGCACCCCTGGCGATGACCCTTTTTGAGACGGCATGGCAAATCCGTGGCTTTGAAGAGTTTGTCACAGACATGATGACCGGTGATGAAATGGCAGAATGCCTGCTGGATAGGCTTACAGATCTGCGGGTGGAAATGGCTCGGAAATATGCCGAAGCCGGCGTGGATGTCCTGATGCTGGGGGATGATGTAGCGATGCAGACTGGAATGCTGATCAGCCCGCAGCTCTGGAGAATCTGGTTGAAACCCCGGATGGTAAGGATCATTAATGCCGCAAAGTCGATTCATCCACGGATACATATTTTTTACCATTCTGATGGAAACCCATCCGCAATCATTGATGAACTGATAGAAATCGGGGTTACTGTTTTAAACCCGATACAGCCCGAATGCATGAATCCGGCCGAAGTAAAGAAAAAATACGGAGACAGGCTTGCATTTTGGGGAACAATGGGGGTTCAGAGCACCCTTCCTTTCGGAACCCCGGAGGACGTCCGGGCGGAGGTTAAGCTAAGGATGCAGACCATCGGCAGCGGCGGAGGATTACTGCTGGGGCCTTCTCATATGATTGAACCCGAGGTGCCATGGGAAAATATCATCGCATTTTTTAATGCGGTCGAAGAATATGGATATTACAGATAGCCATACGGATATCGGGAGGTTCAGATATGGAGTATAAGGAAAACTGGGATAAAGCCAGAGAAAGGCTGAAAGCATTCTGGAGCTACAGCTGCATCGATCGGTGCGCTCTTTCGGTTCAGGCCCGCAGAACCGGGGCTGATATGCCTCCACAGCCTGAAGTTGATCTTCTGACACAATGGACCGATACCGATTACATCCTCGACAGCGCAGAAGCGCGGTTCAGGGAAACCTATTATGCCGCGGAAGCCATACCCTGCTATCACCCTTTTATTGGTTCTGGAAGTATAGCTGCTTTCATGGGATCACCTTTAAACTTCGCCAAAGACACGGTTTGGTTTTCACAGGTGATTGATGACTGGAGTGGTTTTACCCTTCAATTCGATGAGAATAACCAATGGTGGAAAAAAGTCATCGAACTGACCCGGGTCGCCCTGGAAAGGGGTAAAGATAAATATTTCGTCGGATTGACCGATTTCCATGGTGCCGGGGACAGCCTGCTTTTGCTTCGGGGATCGCAGAACCTGTGCATGGATTTTATTCTGAACCCCGATGATGTAAAAAACGCGATACGTTATCTTACGGATGTAATCATCCAATGTTTCAACGTACTGTCGGAAATGATCCTGAACCGACAGGACGGCATTACTACCTGGATGGGTCTGTGGGCCGAGTACAGGCATGATGTCCTTTCGGAGGATGTCGCAGCGTTGATTTCTCCGGATATGTTTCGTGAATTCTTTAGGGAAGAGTTAGAGCAGTATTCTGGTCAGCTGGACAAATCCATCTTCCACCTGGATGGGCCGGATGCACTGCGGCACCTCGATTTCCTTCTGGAAATACCGCAAATCAATGCCATACAATGGGTTCCCGGAGACGGGAAACCTGAAGCCGTCGGTTGGATACCGGTTTTGAAGAAAATTCAGGATAAGGGTAAGGGGCTTTTTGTGTATTCCTCCGCTTCCAACGTGGAAAAGCTTCTTTCGGAACTGAAGCCCGAAGGGCTATTCATCCATGTGTATGACATTTTTGACAATCAGGATGACGCGGACAGCTTTATCCGAAAGGTCGAAAAATGGTGCTGCAGCAGATAATTGCATATGGTTGAAACCCTTGTTTATTATTCAGTGTTAGTTGATATTCCTCACTTGTGCAAAATGCTAGCCCTCCGCCCCATGTCATCATTATGTTTGATTCATGGAGTGTACTTACCACCGTATTCTTCTTTTGCTGCCCTGGTCCATTTTGCAACAAACTCACTTTTTGCCTCTGTATATCCATCCCGGTCATGTTCATGTTGCTCTATCAATTTTCGCTTTAGCTCTCCATATTCTTTAGCCACTTCCGGATGCATTATCAAATAGTCTCTGAAATACAATTCACCCCAATCTCCCGGAAATCGGATATGAAGATGAAAAACTCTTTCAGCAAAACCTTCCGGGGTATATCCTTTATTCAGCGACATTTTGAATTCAGGCTCCATCTGGCAAGACATCATTATCCATCCGGCATTTTTTAGCTTCGTTCGTAAGGTTTCAATATCACACTGTCTATCCACTTCCAACAAGATATCCACCGTTGGTTTTGCTATCAAGCCTTCAACTGCACTGCTTCCGATATGGTTTATACGTTTGATAACTTTTTGACCTAAAGCCTTTATGATTTCTTCCTTTTCAATAGAATACCATTCTTTATATACAGGGTTATGATCCCGTAATATAATTGGAAACAGCTCCCACAGTTCTTCCAGTGTCATTTCATACAGTGCCTTTCCCATAATAACCTCCCGATGTTGTTTTATTTATTGAGTGTTACTTTTGTACTTCTGCAGGAATGCCGTAATAAGCTCCTTCTTTTCTTTGGCTCTTACTTTTATGTAACCTTTGTCATAAGCAACCCACAGGACATCTTCTTTGTATTCAAGCCATTTCCAGCTTTTTATTCGTTCCCATGTAATGATATTGGAATTAGAAGACACCTGAATACCTTTATCTGTAAACCGGTATTCCCTCTGATACAAGATAAAGAGGATGTATAAAGAATAAAAGATAAGAAAAGAACCGTTGAAAATATTCTCTTGAGATACCATCATAGTTATAATAGAAAACAAAAATAAAATGAAACTAAACAATGCATATATAAGACAGAAAAGATGTTTTCCATGACTTCGTACAATGATGCAAGTTTCAGAATCCTGAACCTTTAAGCTTGAACGCCATTTTAGTATTTCAAGGATAAAGAATGTGATAGATAAAAGCGCTCCGACAATATTAATAATTATTTGAAATATACGATCCATATCCAACTTACCTCACATTTTTTATTCTATAAATGAATAATCGCATCTCTTCCGAAGTTCCTCAAGAAACTCTTCTTTATGAAGAGGAGATACTAAAACAATGCTGCCATATCTGATCTCAATTCGATCGATTGACAACGCTGCAGATGAAAGCGGGTTCCTGGATTCTTTTACTGAAATGATCTTTTTATAGGGGACATATTCTTTTATAGGCCCACATCTGATGACCAAGTTCTCTACTCATACCCGCCTTTTGCACTTGGCATTTTTTTGTATTCTTCCCTATCGTATATCATCTGTTCAATCTCATATATCAGATCTCTTAACGCGGTGGACTTTTGGTCTTTCGTCGAGTGCTCATCCTTCCAGAATATCTCTCTGATCTCCCCATCCAGTTCTATTCTTAAGTAATATGAGCTACAGGGCATTACTAATGTAATTGTACCATTAGGGTCTGCCGGATTAGGCTTAAATTCTGCAGGATAACTGAGGATATCGATATCTCTGAATTTTTCTTCGATTAAAATCATTTCTTCTTCCGACAGTTGAAAACGAATGGTAGAAAACCCCTTCACCAGGTCTATTGTAAACGTATTGTCAAAAGTATTTATGATGTTTCTGGCGTAATCTCCAAACCCCAAAATAAAATTAAACTCACCGGATGACTTTTTTTCAAGTTTGCTAAAATCCGGTATCCTGAAATTTTTAACCTCTTTGAGATAATCAGGGTTTGGGATCTTATTAGTGCAACCCGATAAAACAAAAACAATCATCATTGCTGCAAACCAACATTTTCTCATGGAACCACCCGCCTTTAAAAACTCAATTACCATCTCTTTCAATAACCCGATAAGAATACACTTTGCCATGATCAGAAAGCAAGCTGGTCGATTGTCCATCCCCTAAGGGATCACAGATGATAAACTCACTATCTCTTGCTCCAGTAATAATAACCCAATGGGTTATACCGGTTTTATGGTATTTCACATTCACAATAGGCAATAAGCCCTTTTTCAAATCACTTTCAATCATTCTGTTATTAAAGATGCGTCTATAACGATAGTCGATATTGGGGAAAGCCTCATTGATTTTATACCATATCAAATCAGCGCCTTGAAAGCCATTGAATTGTGTAAGCTTGTCATTGAATTCCATTGGCGTTATGGGTGAATCCAGCTGCGATATGGCTGTCGCTACGCAGGAAACAAGGCAGCCCGTACTACCCATTTTCCTTTGAGAAGCTCCAATTTCTTCATCTTGCCATTCAGGATCGTTTTGCCGGTAATAACTTAATTCCGGCACAGCATAATCTTGTGTTGGAATAAGCCTGATTCCATAAGTCTTAATATAATATACTCTTCCAACGTATAAAGCGAGAATAACAATTGCAATCATTATAACAATTGATACGCTGAGTAAAGAATAGTATAAACGTTTCTTACCGGAAGACGCCTTATTGATTCTTTCGAGTAATTTCCTCATATCTCCCCCATTAATACTGTATTCTAAGAATCCCTTAGGTCATTCCATTTTTTATCCTTGTATAATATAGCATCTGTTTTCAGTTGCAACTTCAAATCCTAAATCCAGGTATAGTTTTATCGCTTTTTTATTATCACCATCTACAATCAGATCAATTTTGTCTGCTTGAAAGGACGTAAATGCCGTATCTATCAGGTAACTTAGAACTGCCCGTCCGTATCCCCTTCCACGGAAGCTTTCCTTTACTGCAACAATTTCAGCAGTTGCGCTTCCATCTCTGTTTAATCTTAACACACTGTAAGCAATCAGAATACCACTCTCGATTAATGAATAAACAAACCGGTTCTTTCTAATATCTTTTATAACATCCGCTCCTGAAACATACACACCAGGAAAAATAGAATCATGCAGACCCATAAAACTCAGATAACAATCCGTCGGTAATTCAGTAATGTTCATCGTGAGTACTTTCGAATTGTGTTTCTTTTTCTTTAGGATTAAATGATATTCATTCACTTGACGGCTCGCATGAATCGAATCCAGAAAACTTACGCACTCTACATTTTCCTTTGGGAAAAAGAAGGTATATTTCATATGAATATCGTTTGATGTCCTAAATTCCTCAAAAAGCAACCTGGCTACGGCATTGTAATCTCCTTTTCGGGAATCTATCAGCATGTTGCAGTCTGCATTGTTTCTGGCTTTATCAATATAACAATGAAAAACTCCAACGATTTCATCATCATTCCAACAGGCAAGAACACAATTCCGGGAAATTCCCCCTAATAGCTCCTCTTTGATTGCACCTTTGCTTTTCGAGCAAAATGTTGATGAATGCTCGATATCATTATTCAACAGGTATGCAAACTCTGTTAATTTCTCCAGTTGTTGCTGTGTGCAGTATGAAACAGAAATATCATTCATTTTCTAACGCTTCTTTCATTCGTTAATTGAAGAGAACATCATTTCTCTTCTTTTTCTTTTTTCCTGGCCACGAATATCAAGTATATACCAATAAGTACCTGAAAGAAATAAATAACAGCGATTGATATATTGCCATATAACGAATTGTACATATTCTGTGAACCTGTGTTACTCCTGTCTCTTATACACATCTCCGAGCCAAT
>JAEZBW010000574.1 GCA_023426765.1 Bacillota bacterium | reverse complement strand
CCGATGCACAGGTCGCATTTCAGGGCCACGTACTTGTCCTTGGCGTATTCGCCCTCCGCGTCATTGACCTTGAGGGCGGCCTGCTTGAGGGGCTCGTGGCCAAGCAGTTGCGGCACGATGTCCATGACGCCGAACGGGCAGGCCATCACGCAGCTTTTGCAGCCGATGCAGGCCTCCGGAACCACCTGGATGGTGTTTTCCTTGTTGACGATGGCCTTGGTGGGGCAAACGTTGGCGCAGGGCGCGTCCTCGCACTGGCGGCACTGCACCGGCGCGCTGACCGTGCCCGTCTTGATCACGCGCAGGCGCGGCGTGAAGTGCTGGTCGATGGAACCGGCGACCAGGGCGTCCTCGGCGGCATGAGCCAGCACGCAGGCGATCTCGCAGGTGCGGCAGCCAATGCACCGGTCCGGGTTGGCGATGAGAAAGTTGTTCATGACGGTCCTTCCTTGAGGCTCTGCAAGAGCGAATGACGAAACGCACGACTGGCGGCGATGAACCGGGCAGGGCCACATGGACGACGACCGGGTCTCCGCTGCGAATTTCCCCAAAAAGCACGATTCATGCCATGGAGTTCTTTTGTTTAAGATCAAAAAATATACGCAGTTAGGGTGTGGCTTTCTGCATGTTTCATCGTGCAATGGGCTTTCACTCCATGCAGTGCTTGCGTGCATATTTGTTGTGTTAATTTAAACTGACAAATAACGGAGACGACGGTCCGGTTTGGCGAAAATCCACAGTCGCGTCGTGTGGAATTGTAAGGCCGAGGCTGCGGGCCGCCGTTGAAGGGATGGACAGGGAAAGAACCGGCGCGTGGAAAGGACGGCATCTTCCGGGCGTCAGGCAGGGGGGCAAGGGGAACGCGGAGGCGGAGAAACGGCTCCCGCGCCAAGCCCGCCGCCGGCTGGGGAGCAAGGGGGACACAGGCCCGAGGAAACGGCGGGGGAACGGGCGGCCACTATCCCGGCTTGGCCGGCGTCCCGCTGGGGGAGACGGCCATTGCCGGCACGTGCCCAATGCGAAAGTCGGCCGCCGGGATGACAAAAGCCCCCCGCCGCGAAACGGCGGGGGGCTTGTCCGGACAAGGGCCGGAATCGTGACGTCGCGGCGCAGGGACCGCGTTCACGGATAAGGCCGGGGCGGGTCTACGTGAGCGGCATGGCGGCGGCCCGTCGACGCTGCGCCAGGCTCTTTTGCAGTTCGTCGGGCCGGACCACCACGAAGGCCTGGGCCGGGCAGGCCTCCACGCAGGCCGGACCGCCGGAGCGGCCGACGCACAGGTCGCATTTGTGCGCCACGGCGCGCGGCTTTGCCGGCTCGTCGTCGTCCGCAGCCGCCATGTCCATGGCCCCGAAGGGGCAGGCCAGCATGCAGCTCTTGCAGCCAAAGCAGCGATCGGCATCCACGATGACCGCCCCGTCGCGGCGGGTGATGGCCTTGGCCGGGCAGATGGCGGCGCAGGGGGCGTCCTCGCATTGGCGGCACTGCACGGGCATGGCCAACAGGGGGGTCTGGACAAGGCTCAGGCGCGGCTGGAAAGGCGCGTTCAGCCCCCCGGCCGTGGCCACGGTCGTTTTGAGATGGGCCACGGCGCAGGCGATCTCACAGGACTTGCAGGCGATGCATTTGCGCGGATTGGCCACGACAAAGGTGCTCATGTTCATGGGAAGCGACTCCTTTCTTGGCCCTTAAACCCGGGCCCGTTCCACCCGGACGGCGCAGACCTTGAATTCCGGCGTCTTGGAAATGGGGTCGGCGGCCGAATTGGTCAGGATGTTGCCGGGCGTCTCCGAGAAGTGGAACGAGATGAAGGTCGTGCCGACCGGCACCCTGGTGGTCACGTTGGCCTTGGTCGTGAGCGTGCCGCGCCGGGTGGTGACCTGGATCGCATCGTCGTGGGCAATGCCCAGGCGCACGGCGTCCTCGGGGTTGATTTCCAACGATTCCTCGGGATGGGCGGCGTTGAGGCCCCAGCAGCGCCTGGTCATGGTGCCGGTGTGGTAGTGGGCGGCCACGCGGCCGGTGGTGAGGATCAGCGGATACTTCTCGTCGGGATTCTCGGCCGGCGGCTTGAAGTCCACGGCGCAGAACAATCCAAGGCCTCGGTTGAATTTGCCCATGTGCAGGATGGGCGTGCCGGGATGGTTCTCGTCGGGGCAGGGCCAGGGGATGCCGCCCTGCTCCAGGCGGGCGTAGCTGATGCCGGCATAGCTCGGGGCAAGGGCGCGCATCTCCTCGAACACGTCCTCGGGACCGGCGTAGTCGGCCTTGGCCCCCATGGCCTGCATCAGTTCGGTCAGGATCATCCAGTCCGGTTTGCCCACCGGGTCCACGGCCTTGCGCACGCGCTGCACCCGGCGCTCCGTGTTGCTGAAGGTGCCGTCCTTTTCGGCGAAGGACGCGCCGGGCAGGACCACGTCGGCCAGGGCGGCCGTTTCGGTCAGGAAGAGATCCTGGACCACGATGAACTTGGCCTCCTTGAGCGGCGAGAAGTCCACGTTCTCCATGCAGTGCTTGACGTGGTTGAGGTCGGGGTCGCTGCGCATGGGGTTTTCGCCGAAGATGTAGAGCGCCTTGACGCTCCCGTGCTCCAGGCCGTGGAGCACGTCCGGGATGGTCAGGCCGAGCTTGCCGGACAGGGGCACGCCCCAGGCCTGCTCGAACTTCAGCCGGACCTTGTCGTCGGTGACGGGCTGGTAGGCCGGGAAGACGTTGGGCAGCGCGCCCATGTCGCAAGCGCCCTGGACGTTGTTCTGGCCACGCAGCGGATTGACGCCGCCCTTGGGCTTGCCCAGGTTGCCCGTCAAAAGGGCCAGGTTCGATACGGACAGGACATTGTCCACGCCCGTGACGTGTTGGGTGATGCCCATGGTGTAGTAGGTCGCGGCGTTTTCCGCCCGGGCGAACATCCGGGCCGCCTCGGCGATCTTGTCGGCGGGAACGCGGCTGATGCGCGAGGCCCGTTCGGGCGGATAGGCCAGGACGGTTTCCCGTAGCGCGTCGAAATTTTCCGTGCGCGAGGCGATGAAATCCTTGTCCATCAAGGATTCGGTCAGAATGACATGCATCATGCCGTTGAGCAGGGCGACGTCGGTGCCCGGGCGGTGGCGCAGCCAGATGTCGGCGTGCTTGGCCAGTTCCGTGCGGCGGGGATCGGCCACGATAAGCTTGGCGCCCCGGGCCTTGGCTTCCAGCATGTAGATGCCGATGATGGGGTGGCAGTCCGTGGCGTTGGTGCCTATGGCGAAGATGGCGTCTCGGGCGGTGAAGTCCTTGAGCTCAAGGATGGCGTTGGTCATCGCGCCGCTGCCCAGGGATTTAGCCAGACCGGCTACGGTGGGCGCGTGTCAGAGCCGGGCGCAGTGGTCGATGTTGTTGGTGCCGACCACGGCGCGCATGAGCTTTTGCAGGAGATAATTCTCTTCGTTGGTGCAGCGGGCCGAGCTGAAGGCGGCGATGGCGTCCGGGCCGTGGGTGTCCTTGATGCTCGCGAACCGTTGGGCAATGACGCCGTAAGCCTCTTCCCAGGTGGCTTTCTCAAGCTTGCCGTTTTTGCGCACAAGCGGCGTGCGCAAGCGGTCCTTGTGGTGCACGAAATCGAAGCCGAAGCGCCCTTTGAGGCACAGTCGGCCCAGGTTGACGGCGTTGTCGACCAGGGGAACGGCGCTGGTGATCTCGCCGTTCTCCACGTTGAGGCGGAAGCTGCACCCGCACCCGCAGTAGGGGCAGGTGGTGACGACGCTCTCCATGGCAAATGCTCCTTTTGTTGACCGCGCGAGCCTGATGGGCCGGTCTTCCGTGTTCGGCCGCCGTCCATGGGACCCGCGCGCGGCGGCTGGGCAACTGTTGTTGTTCCTATATTAGCAAAAGCCATGCCCCGACAGGGACAACGCGGATTGGAGCGCCAGCAGGGCTGATAATCACGCAAATTTCGAGGCGTGACTGGAAGCTGCGGCATGTAAAGGATGCAGAGATGCAATCCCTGCAATTGCAGGGATTGCAACGATTGCATGAAGAAGCGGCCAGGGCCGGTTCAGACGGCCTTGGCTCCAACGCGGCGGGGGCGGGCCTTGGCCCCGGTTTCGGCGGGCAGATCGAAAACGACGCGGTAGGGGCTCGACAAGACCTGGAAGCCTTCGCCCTGGGCGTAGCCGATAAGCGTCAGGTCGGCGTGTCGGGCCAGCTCCACGGCCCAGCCGGTGAAGCCCGAGGAGGAGACGAGCACGGGAATGCCCATGAGGACCGTCTTGAGCACCATCTCGCTGGTCAGACGGCCGGTGGCGTACAGAAACTTGCCCCGGGGCGGGATTTTGTTGACGAACATGTAGCCCGCGATCTTGTCCATGGCGTTGTGCCGTTCCACGTCCTCCATGCAGACCAGGGGGAGGTCGTTTTCGAACAGGACGCAGCCGTGCACCGTGCCGGTCTTGGCATGGACCGGGGTCTGACGGCGCGTGGTTGCGTCGAGGGTCAGCAGCGTCGAGGCCCGCACGATGGCCCCGGTGTCCAGGTGGACGGAGTCGAGCAGGTTCAGGGCGTCGTAGTAGAGATCGCCAAGGCCCTTGCCCGAAGCGGACAAGCGGCGCATGGCCTTGGACTCCATGCCTTGGGGGTCGCTGGTCTTGACGATGACCGTCTGGAAATCGGCGTTGCATTCAACGGATTCGATGGCGTGATCCTCGGGCAACAGCCGCCGGCTCAGCAGATGGCCGATGGCCAGGAGGTCCTGGTGCCCGCACAAGGTCATGGTGGTGTAGATTTCGATGGCGTTGAGATAAATTGTCAGGGGATGCTCGGTCGGCACGCAGCGCGTGAGCGCGCGTCCCCTGTGGTCGAGGCCCTCGACGATTTCAAGGGGGGCCTCGCCGGTTCGCGGCCGAGGCGAAGGGGGACCGGTGAGCAGGCCTGTCTGGGAGCGCAATTGGTGAAAACCCATGGCAACCTCTAGCCCTGGCGGCGTCCGGCGACGCCGCGTCGGCGTTTGGTCTTGCGGCGGGAGCACGTCTGGCCAAGCCGGCGCGTTTCCGACAGCGCCGGGCCATGGCCCCGGCCTTCGATTTTCCTGGCCCGGCAGGGCG
>JAEZBW010000201.1 GCA_023426765.1 Bacillota bacterium | reverse complement strand
CAATAGGGTGTTCCAATCTCATCCTGACGCCTGTAACGTTTTCCGATGCTCGCCGTCTCATCATATTCACAATTGTATTGTTTTAAAAGGTTTTCATAAATTTTAAACGCTTCGTCTCCAAGCTTCTTTGACAGAGGCAGCACGGCGATTTTCACGGGTGCCAGTGCAGGATGGAAGCGCAGCACGGTGCGTACGTCGCCTTCTCCAACCTCTTCCTCGTCATAAGCTTCACACAGCAGTGCAAGGGCAACCCTGTCGGCACCTAAAGAAGGCTCTATGACATACGGGATGTACTTTTCATTGGTGGTCGGATCAAAGTAAGACATGTCTTCCTTTGAATACTGCATATGCTGCTTCAGGTCAAAATCGGTTCTGTCGGCGATGCCCCACAGCTCTCCCCAGCCAAATGGGAATTTATACTCGATGTCGGTGGTAGCATTGCTGTAATGGCTGAGCTCGGCCTTGGAGTGATCCCGCAGCTTGATGTTTTCTTCCTTGATATTCAAATCCAGCAGGAACTTCTTGCAGAAGTCCTTCCAGTACAGGAACCATTCCATATCCTTGCCCGGCTCGCAGAAGAATTCCAGTTCCATCTGTTCGAATTCGCGCGTTCTGAAGGTAAAGTTACCCGGTGTGATTTCATTGCGGAAGGACTTGCCGATTTGCCCGATGCCAAAAGGAATCTTTTTTCGTGTGGATCTTTGGACATTCTTGAAGTTCACGAAGATACCCTGTGCCGTTTCGGGCCTTAAGAAAATTTCATTCTTAGAATCTTCGGTAACACCCTGGAAGGTTTTAAACATCAGATTAAACTTGCGGATCGCTGTAAAGTCGGTGCCGCCGCAGTCCGGACAGCCGATCTTATTCTCCTGCATGTATTGGGTCATGGCATCGTTGCTCATTCCGTCCACGATCATGCTGATGCCATGTTCCTTGTTCCAGCCTTCGATCAGGTTGTCGGCACGGTGCCTTGTTTTACACTGGCGGCAATCGATCAGCGGGTCGGAAAATCCGCCCACATGGCCGGAGGCCACCCATACCATCGGATTCATCAGGATGGCGCAGTCCAGCCCGACATTATAGGGGTTTTGCTGAATAAACCGCTTCCACCAAAGCTTTTTGACGTTGTTCTTGTACTCCACACCCAAGGGACCGTAATCCCAGGTGTTCGCCAGCCCGTCATAAATCTCGGAGCCCTGAAAGATGAAACCCCTGTTTTTTGCCAGGGCAACTATTTTTTCCATGGTTTTCTCTAAAGCCATCGTCATTTCCTCCCGATTTAAACCCTTTTCTGTGATTCACTGAGCATTTGCGCGAATTGTATGGCATAACGCCGGCGCCTGATGATCATCAGGGATTGGTTGTTTCGCGTTTGATTTTATGGTACCGGACTTTCCCCTCATGGATCTCCTGAATGGCGATTGACACATCCTTATCGGACTTTGACACTGCCAGAGGCTGCGCTCCCGCCGTGAGCATGCGTGCCCTTTTGGCGGCGGCATTCACGAGTGTGTACCGGTTTTCAACCTTTTTCAACAAATCTGTTACGGACGGCTGTATCATCATAATCCATCTCTCCTTACGCGTAATTTTCCTGAAAAATTGGGTCATATATGTTCAGACTCTTCATGAAATTCAGTGTTTATGGCTTTTTGGCGAGTTTTTCCCTTTTCCGCCGGATGATGTCCAGAAACCTGTCTGCAGCTTCTTCCACCGTATGATTGATAATGACATAATCATATTCTTTTGAATACTGCAGCTCGTTTTCGGCCCTCTGCAGCCTTTTCTCAATCACTTCGGGAGGTTCGGTACCTCTTTTGGTGATCCTGCTGCGCAGCTCTTCCAGCGTCGGCGGCATAATAAAAACCGATACGCATTGCGGATATTGCTTTTTGATATTGTTAGCACCTTCCACATCGATTTCGAGAAGGACGATCTTTCCTTTCTGCAGTTCGCTTTCCACATAAGCCTTGGGAGTTCCGTAATAATTTCCGCAGTATTCCACCCATTCAAGCAGCTCATGGTGGCGGATCATCTCCTGAAACCTTTCCCTTGTGACAAAGAAGTAATTCACGCCGTCGGTTTCTCCGGGCCGTGGGTTTCGAGAGGTTGCCGAAACAGAAAAAATCACGTCCCTGTCCCGTTCCCGTACAAGGGACACCACTGTCCCCTTTCCTACGCCCGCGGGGCCGGAAACAACAATCAGCAAGCCCGGGTTCATTCCGCGTCCTCCTGGTCTATTTCATCAATAACCACCGAATCGGTGCCCTTGTCACTTAACCTGTGGGCTACGGTTTCGGGCTGTACGGCTGAAAGAATGATATGATCGCTGTCGGTTACAATCACCGCGCGGGTTCTTCTGCCATATGTTGCGTCAATCAGCATGCCGCGATCCCGTGCTTCCTGAATGATGCGCTTGATTGGCGCCGATTCCGGGCTGACAATTGCAATAATCCGGTTTGCGGATACGATATTCCCGAATCCAACATTGATAAGTTTCATGTGGTAAACCTCCGTTATGGGTTGTGGGATCTATTCGATATTTTGGATCTGCTCTCTGATTTTTTCAATTTCACTCTTCAGTTCCACGACATTCCGGGTGATCTCCAAATCGTTGGCTTTTGAGCCGATTGTGTTCACTTCGCGGTTCATCTCCTGCAGCAGAAAGTCCAGCTTTTTGCCGATGGGCCCGTCCAGATTGATGATCTGGCTGAATTGATCGAGGTGGCTTCTAAGCCGGACCAGTTCCTCATTGATGCTGGCTTTGTCTGCGAACATGGCCACTTCCATGGCGATGCGCATTTCGTCTATCGTGTTGTTCTCCATTAATTCGCGGATTCTTGCTGTTAGTTTTTCCTTGTATTCCGATACCACCTGGGGCGCACGGGCCAGTATTCTCCGGCGATACTCTTCTATTGCTTCGCAGATGTCCAGAAGACTGTTTTTCAGCTTTTCACCTTCCGCTTCGCGCATGGTCAGCAATGTATTGACCGCTTCATTCACAGCGATTTCCAGAACCACCCAAATCGCTTCATTGTCTTCCTCTTTTTTCTCGACACGAAGAATCTCCGGAAACCTCGCGAGGGATGCGGAGGAAATATCCTCTCTCAGTCCCAGGTTTTGTGCGATTTTGCCCATGGCCTCGTAATAGGCGCGGGCAAGACCTTCATCCAGGATGACTTCCTTTTTGCCTTCGCCAATGTTTTCCCAGTTGATGAATACATCAATCTTCCCTCTTGAAACACGGGAGGTGATCAGCGACCGCACTTTGTCCTCAAAACAGCTCAGCTGCCTGGGCAGCCGGATGTATACATCACAGTATCTGTGATTGACTGTTTTGATTTCAATGCTCATCCGGACTTCTTCATTCTGGTATTCATGATGACCGTAACCGGTCATGCTTTTGATCATTTGTTGACCTCCCGCTTGCATCAGCTTCAATTCAGGTGTTTTACAGTAACCCTGTGAATGTTTTTCATGAAAAAAGGCACATCTGACCATAATCAGATGTACTGCCTTCCAAACATGCCATTCACATCGGAAACATCCGTCAAAGGCAACTGCAGCACGGGTTTTAGAGCCCGCGCCTTTTAATCGGAAAACTTATCCTGTCCGATGTAAGACATCCATAAAGTTCTTTCGTAATCCATGCCCGAAGACAAAAAGCATACCCATATGCACACTTTTCACACATCATTTCCGGGCCGGCTTCGGGAAAATTTATAGCAGATAAACCATTACGCAGTGCTTCATCCACTGCTTTCAGGTTTGAAACCCAATCAGGCAGGTACGACCATGCTTAAACAGCCAGTACGTTCTTAATGGCCTGGTATACCCTGGATCTTTCAAAGGGTTTGATGACAAAGTCCTTTGCCCCCATTTTGATCGCTTCAATGACCATGGATTGCTGCCCCATGGCTGATACCATGATAATGCGGGTTTTTGGGCTTACCTTCATGATTTCCGGAACGGCCTGAATACCGTCCAGTTCGGGCATTGTGATGTCGAGCGTCATGATATCGGGCTGGAATTTGGCAGCGGCTTCGATGGCATCCCTTCCATTGGAGGCTTCCCCCAACACCTTGTATTCTTCAACCTGTTCTATCATTTTTCGGATAATGGTTCTCATAAAAACGGCATCGTCTACGACAACAAAAGTAACTTCCTTCATGCTTTCCATTCTCCCATTTCATACATAACAACTGATAGGACAGCAATTGCTGCCGTTTCTGTTCTAAGTATTCTCTTTCCCAGGCTTACCGGACAAAACCGGTGTTCTGCTGCAAGCTTGATTTCCCCTTCGGAAAAGCCGCCTTCCGGCCCGATAAATAAGCCTGCCGTATTGATATGATCTATATTATAACATTTAAATAAATCTTTCAAACATTTTTTTCCCTCGTTTTCGTAGCAGTAAACAGTCAGGGCTTCGCTTTCGGAACTTTTTTCGATCCTTTCGGACCACATTTTTACGGCGTCCTGATACATCAGCGGAGCCCTCACCTCGGGCACGATGACCCGCCTGGATTGCTTGCAGGCTTCCCTCGCTATTTTGTTCCACCGGTCCAGTTTTCCATCAAGCCCTTTCTCGTTTGCCCGCATCACCGAGTATTGTGTGAACACCGGTACAATTTCCCATACCCCCAGTTCAACAGATTTCTGAACAATCCAGTCCATCTTGTCTGCTTTGGGGAGTCCCTGAAAGAGAACAACCTTTTTATCGGGCTCGGTTCCAGGCCGGGATGCCTTGATAATTCTGGCAGACACGCTGTTTTTTCCGATAGCCGTGACTTCTGCCTCATACTCAAGACCCGTTCCGTCAAACGCAAGAAAAACATCGCCGACTTTAAACCGCAGCACCGTCAGCATATGCTTCGCGTCGTCACCTGTCAGGTTCAGAATATCGTTATGGACATTGTCCGGTTCAATTAGAAATCTATGCATAGCTGTAATGACACCCACTCACCCTCATCGATTTCACGGGTAACCCGGTACCCCAGCTGGTTTGCTTTGTCGATGACCTCCTGCTTTCTTTCCCGGATAATACCCGAAAGCAGAATGGCCGTGTGACTGCCGCAATAGTTTTTCAGTCCTGGAAGCAGCGATAGGATGATATCTGCAATAATATTGATAATGATGATATCGTATTGCGTTTCGGGCAGGTTTCGCAATTCCCCCTGCACAACAGATACCGTGACATGATTCTTTTCAATGTTTTCCTGAGCAGTTTTGCACGCGGCATCATCAATATCCACACAGGTAACGTCCCGGGCACCAAGCTTTGCGGCGATGATCCCCAGTATCCCTGTTCCGCAGCCCAAATCGAGAACCCGTTCATTTCCTTTCACGAGGTCGTCCAGCAGAACAGCGCACATCCTGGTTGTCTCATGCGTGCCCGTCCCAAAAGCCATGCCGGGATCCAGTTCGATGATGATCTTTCCCTCGCCGGCAGCAAAGCTTTCCCATGAGGGCTTGATGATAACCCTTTCGGAAATGTAAAAGGTCTTGTAATGCTTTTTCCAGTTATCCTTCCATTCGGAATCGTCCCGAAGCAGAATATTGATTTCGGCCGGCGGATTCTTCATAAAAAGCGAAAAAGCATCCTTCAGTTCGGCTTCCAGCTTTTCAGCATCCCGACCGGCCTGAAAGTATGCTTTCACAATCGTCTTGTTTCCGTAGCGGTCCAGGAAGCCTTCATCGGTATAATCCAGATAGCGGTTATCCTCAAGGACCTGCCTGAAAGCCTGCGGGTCTACGATTTCAATTCCCTGAATTCCCTGATCCATCAGGATCTGCGACAGGACTTCCTGTTCTTCGGGTTCAACTTCAACCGACACTTCCAGCCACTTCACGGTATTTCTCCTTTACCCGGCTTTCTCACCCGTAATCGCATCCTGCGGATCCTTTTACGCGGGAAGACCGGAGTCTTTATTGAAACAGATCTTTCATTTTATCGAAAAAATTCTTCCGCTGCACAAACACGTCGTCTCCGCTGACTTCGGCAAACTGCCGCAGCAGCTCCTTCTGCTTGGCAGAAAGCTTTGTCGGCACTTCCACATTAACCTTGACAAACTGGTCGCCCTTTGAACTGGAGCGCAAATGCTTAATCCCCTTGTTGCGCAGGCGGAAGATGGTGCCTGTCTGCGTCCCTTCGGGGATGGAGTATTTGATGGTGCCCTCCAGCGTCGGAATATCCAGTTCAGCCCCCAAAGAGGCCTGGGTAAACGTGATGGGGATTTCACAAATTACATTAAAACCGTCCCTTGTGAATATCGGATGCGGTTTCACACGGATGGTGACATAC
>JAEZBW010000199.1 GCA_023426765.1 Bacillota bacterium | reverse complement strand
TTATACTGGCTTCGTAGCCGAACTTGCTTGAGAAATTGAACTCTTGTTGAACCGCCGTATACCGAACGGTACGTACGGTGGTGTGAGAGGTCGGCTACTCAATTAATGGGTAGCCTCCTACTCGATTGTATTCATAACAAGGTTCGAGAGGCGAATGCTGAGCGGTTCTTTTAGAAGGGGCAAATAATCAGCTATGGCAGTCACATGATGAAGGAGTGCTGAAGGTGAGACATCACGGGAAATTGAACATATTTTTAACCATCCTGTCTGGCATCTTTATAATTGTCATTCTAATCGGCTGCAGTAATTCAAAGGGTCCTTCCGCTGAAAATCCGTCCAACATGCAATCGCCAGCATTAACCTCTGCTCCCGCACAATCTCCGGAGAGCACCCCTGACCCTCTAAAAAAACAGGATTTGGTCCCGGTTGATGAGGCCCATGGGGGCACTCAACCGTCTTTACCGGAAAAACCTTCTCCCCCTGCAGCCCATGAACCCGGCAGCGAAATAATGGAGCAGGAAAAAACCAACCTGCCTTATTATAAGGAAGAAAACGCCGAAAGGTATGATCAATACCAGGCAGAAAACCCGGACATGACTTTTGAACGGGTGGTTGTTTATGTGAATATAGGTTTGGACAGAGAGTTTTATGAAGGTATCAGACCGGCGGTGAATACCGGCAGCCTGAGCGTTCTGGTGAACAAGTTCAGTAAATTACCCGATGACTTTAAACCCGAACTGACGAAGCTATCGGAATCATTGTGCGTACCGGGTGTTGGTGAACAGTTTCTTGGAAAGGAAGCTGCGGAGGCCTTGTGGAAAATGAGCGAGGATGCCAAAAGAGAAGGTTTGAAGATTCTCGCATATGGCACTTACAGAAGCATTTCCACGCAGAACAGCATCTGGAACAAGGCCATTAACAGCGGCCGAACCCAAGAGGATGTGGACAGCCTGAATGCAAGGGGCGGTCACAGCGAGCATCATACGGGGCTGGCTGTTGATGTCATCCGGAACAATTACAGCGTTGCAGACACGCCGGAGTATGAATGGTATAAGGATAAAGCACACGAATACGGGTTTATTATACGTTATCCAGAAGGCAAGGAACATATCACCGGCTATAAATATGAACCCTGGCACCTGCGGTATGTGGGCCCTGAAATAGCTGCTGCCGTATATGAAAGCGGCCTGAGCTATGAAGAGTACTATGTCACTAATATAGATTTACCATAGATTTACCACGGGGACAGGTTCCTTGGAAAAAAAGCGCCGCCCATTCATCAGATCTATATCGACTCACTGCGCTTTGGCGCTGATGCAGAAGTGCTGGAGCCCGAAGATCTGAAGTTTGAAATAACCTGGGAAGTGCAGCGAATGGCACGGAAATACGGAAAGAAAAAATAAAAGAATCAAGGCGTGTTTTAATGCACAATTCGCGCAAGAGCCGATTAAATTGTATGGAGGCGGATAAATGATATCCGCCTCCTGTTGTTCTTACATGATCTTGAAAGGGAACTCTGTCGGGTGCGAACCGACTGATTAACAGTTGTACCATACTGCATCACAGACAAGGTACAGTGTTTCGAACATTGGAATCTGTTTAATCGGCAGCTTGCCCGGTCCAATCGTACCAGGTGCCATTTACTTTGATTCTTCCGGTAAAGGATTCTCCGCTTGTATCCATGGTGAATTCAAACAAAGCTGGATTGGCGCTATAGACCGCATCCCCTGAAAGCATGTTTCCATTCATGGTGCCAATCACATAATCGGTCAGCGAGGATTCGATTTTGGTATTGTCGCTCCATACCCATGACCCCAAAAGATACCCATTCACCCATTCAAAAGCGATGCGGCCCAAATTGGTTTCCCAGCCCTTTCCGATCCACGCTTCAGCTTGCTGTTGCGTAACAGTTCCAGGTGCAAGGGCTTCGGCGACGGAAATATTGTCTGAGGGTGCTTCGGTTTCTTCAAGATATTCTGCCACCGTCATTACTTCAGATTCCGGCGGAGGCTGTATGACGGTGCTGTTGATCATGGTAATATCATCCTCTATCACCACTTGTGGGCTTGAACGAAGAGGATTACCCTGCTCATCCTTCAGTTCCACCGTTTGCATGTCAACATCAAAGGTGACCCGCTGGCGGATGATGACCTCTTTGATGACCGGATCTGCTGAAATCCAAACATGCCCTGTACCGGACAAGGTAATGCGGAATTTTGTATTCATATCGATGTATTCATCATCATATTTGCCGGAGAGCGCGTATTTTACACAATCCACTCCATTCACTTTTTCGTTTCCGACCGGAGTGAATGTCAGCTTGCCATAATCGATAGGGAAATGCTGCGTGCTCAGTTCATACCTGTATTCCGGCGTACGTTCGGTATACCAGTTGCCTGGCAATGATTTCGTCCACTTTTCATCATTCATGCGGCTGTAGTAAATATCCCCGAGGATGATATCTTCACTTGTTGTTGAAGCCGAACGAAAATCCAACAGCGTGTATTCGGCAAAAGGATCCTTTACATATGCGAATTCGTCGTATTCCTCCCATGGTTCCTGTCCGGGTTCTGAGGTAATGGAGAGGATGCTTCGGTAATAGCTGTTTAAAGCCATCATGTTTTGCACAAGCAGATCGTTGGTGATAGCAACTGCCTTGGCGGTAGGTGCTGCTGTGGGTGCGGATGTTGCGGTTGGTGCCGTGGTTGACGTTGGCGCTGCAGCTTTGGTTGGTTCAGGTGTTGGTGTGCTGGTGGCCTTCGCCGATGAAGTAACTTCTGATGTGGCGGGCTGCTGGGTTTGAACTTGCTTTTTCTTGCAGGCGCACATTGAAAAAAGCAGCAGCAGAATGCAACCGAAACTAACAATTCTCTTCATTTTTCATTCCCCCATACAACAATGTTCTGGTCGTTGAAAATAAATCGGATCATTCTGAGAAATTCAAAGAAACAAGCTGTTGAAGAACTGTCATTTAGATAAATAAATTATATTAGAAAATTTTCAATAATGAATATGAAAATGAAAAAAAACCGTATTTTGCACGAAACGCATAGTTATCGTTAAACCCCAGGATTGTTGGCGGGTAAACACCCGAATACAGAGGCATACCAGAGGAGCGCACCTGCCGAAACACCCCTCCGGGAAGGATAATCCTGACACCGGAACGGTTTGCAAGACTCGCTCCGTGTGTCAGGCCCTGTGATTGGTTAACCGCTGCTATCTTAAAAACCCATCATCTCATACGTCAAGTCCCGGATCTTCGGATGAATGACATCATAAGCATAACCACAGTTTAAAACATGCTGCGCATAGAAGATAGCCAAATGATTTTCGGTATCGATTAAAGCGAAGGCTCCGGCAGCACCATCCCAACCGAATTCGCCCAACGGGCTTCGGGCACCGGACTTTTCCCGTTCAACCAGGGTGCGCACACCCAGGGCATAGCTGTAACCATGCCTGCACCAGGCGTCAAAGTCTTTTCTGGAATCCCCTTTCAACTGATCCTGCCGCATCAATTCAATGGAGTTCATTGAAAGAAGCCTGTATCCGTCGGCACTGACCCCTTCATTGCACATGGCGTCCAGGAAAAGGATATAGTCATTGACGGTGGAGATTAAGCCTGCACCGGCGCTTTCGTAATTTTTAGACAAAACATAGCGGTTTTTGTTGGGTACCGGCGTGGAGGTTCTGGTATCTGCATGGTATTCAAACTGGCCCGAAAGATTTGCCTTACGGTCGGGTGTCAGTTCAAACCCGGTATTTTTCATGTTCAGAGGTTTGAAGATATGCTCTTCGAAATACTTGCCAAGATGCCGGCCGGAAGCAACTTCGATGACTGCCCCCAGGACATCGTGGCTGAGGCTGTATTGAAAACGGGTTCCCGGCTCAAAATCAAGAGGTTCATTGGCCAAAGCTGCAACGACCTGCCTGGTGGTTGCCTCATGATCGGATGCGTCCAGGATTTTCAGGATGGAGGGTGCATCCAGGTTA
>JAEZBW010000474.1 GCA_023426765.1 Bacillota bacterium | reverse complement strand
CGCCCTGCTCGCCCGCGGCACCGGCCGGCCGGTGCGGCTGCACTTCGTTGAGGGCGAGGGGAGACTCTTCCGCGACAACCTGCTGGTGGTCATCCTCGGCATCGACCGGACCAACCATGTGGCCGAGTTGCGCCGCCGCGGCCACCGCAACATCGGCATCTTCCACATGGGGGACGAGAAGGCGAGCCACGACGTGTCGTTCTACCGGCACGCCGATTACGTGATCCGCCACTACTATTTCCCCCACATTGTGGCACCGCGTCCCCCGGCGGGTTCGCCGCCGGTGGTGTGGGTGCCTAACGGTTATCGCGACGGCATTGGCCCGAAGCCGCGCGCGGCGGTGCTGCCCGCGTCGGAGCGCACCACCTTCAGCTTCTTCTCCGGCATGATATTCGGGGAGTCTGCCCCGGCCCGACAGAAGATGATCGAGGTCATCCAGGCCCGCCAGTTGCCCTGTGCGTTGTTCGCCACCCGCGCCTTCGGGGGCGGCTTCACCCCGGCCGAATACGCCGGCCGCCTGGAGAATAGCATCTTCGGCCTCGTCCCCATGGGCCAGTCGGTGGAGACCATCCGGCTCTACGACTGCCTGGAGTTGGGGACCATTCCGGTCATGCTGAAGGCCGACTTCCTGGAAGTCGCCGACGCACTCGGCGGCGCACCCTTCCCTGTCCTCGACGCCTGGGAGCAGCTCGATGACGTCTTCCGCCCCTACCTCGACCTCGCCTCCCCCGCCGTGCGGGCGCGGCTCGACGCGTGGCAGCGCGAGGTCGTCAACTGGTGGACCCTGGTCAAGGAGCGCAAGGCCGCCGAGATCGCCCGCCTCGTCCTCGACCGGACCTGAGCCCCACCGCCCGTCCCGAACGCCCCCGCCTCTTGTCCGGCCCCGCCATGCACACGATCATCGGCCTGTTCCACGAGAACGACTTCCGGTCCATGCACCTGCTGAAGGACCTGCAGAACGTGCTCGGGCCGGACACCCGCTTTGTCATCAGTTGGGACCTCCACGACCCCGAGCGGGCCTACCCCAACATCGACACCACGCACCTGCACGCCGTGGAGAAGGACGCCCTGCTCGACTACGCCAGCGAGGAGCTGGCCGTCGCGCGCGACGAGCTGGTGACGGTCTGCGACGACTACAAGCCGTTCCTCAAGATCCTCCTGGCCATCTACGTCCGCCGCCGGATGGGCATCGACTACGCCATCATGACGGACAACGACATCTACCTGTTCGAGGACATCCCGGAGGTGCGCCGGCTGTCGCAGGAGAAGATCCCGTTCTTCGTCCCGGAGGAACTGGTCTCCGATCGCCTGGGGACGATGGTGCGGGCGGTCTGCGACCTGGGACGCGCCGTCTTCTACCGGGCGCCGCGGCAGGGCAAGGGCTACAACGTCGGCTTCTGCGGCCTCGACCTGCGGATGCTGGACGTCGTCAACGCCGCGACGATCCGCCGGGTTCTCGACGCCTTCAACGCCGAGCCGGACTGGTGCAAGGAGCAGGCCTTCCTGGTCATGCTCGCCTTCTCCGACGAGCCGGAGCGGGCTGGGGAGTCGATGGCGCGCGTCCATTCCTTCGACGGGGAGAAGTACTACTTCACCGCCTTCAACCACCCCGACTACATGGCGCTCAGCCGCATCTACCACTGCATCCTGTCGTCGAACAAGGCGCCGGTGAACATGCTGTACGCGCACCGGTACGCCTGGATCCCAGGGCTGCGCTTCGATACCCTGGTGAACCGCTGCCGGACGAAGCTGATGATGCGGGTGCTGCAGATCGGTGGCGCCGATACCCTGCTCGGCCAACGGCTGGTGCTGAACTCCTTCAATCCGCACGTATATTACTATACCTACGACATCTTCGACGGCGGCGAGGGCGAGATCGCCGGCGCGCGCACCGCCCAATGCCCGCGCGCCAAGGCGGCATGGCAGAACCTACGCAACGCCACCCGCCGTTTCTACCTGTACAGCGCGCCACGCGACCGAGTGCCGGAAATTTTACTACCAACCGGAGCGCGGTTTGAGCTGATCTGCGTGCGTGACCAAGTCACGCCCGAGGCGGTGGGTGGCTTCGGCGGCCTCGTTGAGCTTCTGCTGCCCGGCGGCGCCCTGGCGTTCAGCGACCTCGACGCGACCTCCTGCGACATTGAGGCATGGGGACGGCTGGCCGCCTCGGTGTCGGAGGAATTGCGGATCAGTACCGTCGGACCGGACGACGATGGTCGCCTGCTGCTGCTGATCGAGCGGGGCTGATAAGCGCAGCCCCATCCCCTGCCCATTACTCCTGTTCAACAACCTTCACGAAGGCCTCGGCGAAGTGGCGCCACGTGCGCTCGCCGCGTACGAACGCCGCGGCGCGGCCGGCGCGGCGCTTGGCGTCGCGCCAGTCGGCGTGGATCTCCTCCAGCCGCTCCACCAGCTCCTCGACCGAGGACTCGCCCCAGTCGATGCGGCTGCCGTCGGCGTCCGGCACCGGCGTCTGCCGTTCCAGAACGTAGACCTGGTCGTCGCGGATCAGGTCGAGGTGGCCGGTGTTGGCCGACAGCACCGTCGGCACCTCGCAGGCCATCGCCTCCATGGCGACGAGGTTGGTGGCGCCCTCGCAGCGGTTGGGGAACACCGCGGCGTGGCACTCCCACAGCGTCTCGGCGATCTGGTGGCGGCCGAGGAAGCCCAGGTCGCGGAACGCCTCGGCCGGCAGGCCGTTGTCGGTCGCCCACTCGGCGATGCGCAGGCGGTTCTGCGCGTCGATCTTCGGCACCACCGGGGTGAGGCGGGATTCCGCCATGCTCATCGCCGTCGCCGGCCAGGCGTTGTGCCACGCGGTGATCAGCAGCGCCTCGGGATGCCGTTGATAGAAGGTGCGGAAGGCCGCCAGTACGATGTCCTGACCCTTGCGGAACTCCAGCTTGCCGCCGGAGAATACGACGAAGCGGTCGCCGAAGCGGCCCTTGGCCTGGCCGGGGAAGATCTCGTCGGGGTCGATGCCCTGCAGGGCGACTCGCACGTTCGGCACGCCGCGTTCCTCGAGCAGGCGGCGGTTGAAGGTGGAATGCACCACCATGGCGTCGTAGGAACTGGCGCGCTCCAGTACGTCCGGGGTGAAGCGGGTCTCCTCGTAGGCGATGACGCCGACGTTGCGCCGGCCGCGGAAGCGCTCCGACAGCGGCCCGGCGACGAAGCCGTTGGAGAGCCCGTGCATGACCGTGAACTCATCCAGCAGGAGCACCTTGCCCGGGTTGGCCCCGGCCACCCGCGAGATCCTCTCGTAGCCCTGGACCAGCCCCTGCAGCCGCTCCCGGTTGGCGGGCCGCAGCGTGTTGAGCAGCGGCTTCTCCAACAGGAGCGGCGGCCGGCCGATGTCCATCAGGTACAGCGCGGTGTGGGTGCCGAGCAGCCCCCAGCCATGGATCTCGGACAGGTTCCAGGTGATGGCGAGCGCTCTCGGCATGGCGGGGTTCCGAGCAGGAAAACGGCGACGAAAAAGGCAGACCGTCATGCGCCCGCGCCGCCGCCATTGTCAACTGCGGCGGCTCCTCCTGCGGGCAAATGCGCTTGCCTTGATCCGAGGCGGCGTGCCATTCGTCCATCACTGCAGCGCATGAGGCGGACGAGAGACATGAACAGCCGGACCTACCTTCTCGACGTGTTCGCCGACAGGCTTTCCGAACGGGCGATCGGCCGCCCCGGCGTGGAGCGGATCCGCCGCTACGCAGCCGAGCACATCGGCGTCATCGACGCGCGCAGCGAGGGCTACCTCGACCCGTCGGTGCAGCGCGACCTGTCGATCAAGTACCACTGGGGCCACAACCACCGCATCGCCGACGACCTGGTGCTGGAAGGCCGGATGGGCGACCGCCACATCAACCTGCTGGCGCGCTTCATGGACGAGTTCGGGCTGGAGCGCGACCTCACCGGCAAGCGGGTGCTGGACATCGGCTGCTGGACCGGCGGCACCTCGCTGCTGATGGCGTCGCTGGGCGCGCAGGTCGTCGCCATCGAGGAGGTGCGCAAGTACGTCGAGACGGTCAACTTCCTGGCCGGGGAATTCGGGCTGGCCGACCGCCTGGTCTGCGTGCCCGAAAGCCTGTACGAGTTCCTGCCCAAGCACGCGGATGTCTTCGACATCGTGCTCTACGCCGGCGTCATCTACCACGTCACCGACCCGGTGCTGTCGCTGCGCGAGGTGTTCGGCGCCCTCAAGGACGGCGGACGCTGCTTCGTCGAGACGCACGGCATCGACCACCCCGAAAGCATGTGCAGCTACGAGGGGCCGCGCTTCTACCACCACACCGAGGACGGCAACCTCAGCCGCGGCGGCTGGAACTACTACATCCCCTCCGCCAGGTGCCTGGAATACTGGTGCCTGGACGCCGGCTTCGCCGAGGCGCGCATCGCCCCGCCGGACGCCGAGAGCCGCCTGAACGGCGTCGCCCGGCGCGAGCGCTTCCGCGACTTCCTGCGCGCCGGCCTGTCGCTGCGCACCGTGCGCTGACCCGCCGGACGCCACACGCCCCATGCTCTACCGCACGCTCCACGGCCTGTGGCGGTGCCTGCCGCGCGAGCGGCGGCAGGCGCTGTTCTACGCGCTGACCAGCCGCCTGGCGCCACGGCCCAGCCCCTCCGGCGAAGGTTCCCCCAACGAAGGCCCGGTGGCGGTGGCGGGCCTGCTGTCCAC
>JAEZBW010000420.1 GCA_023426765.1 Bacillota bacterium | reverse complement strand
TCTGCAAAAAGCGCTGAGCAGCACCGTGGATAAATCCTTCAACCGTGTCTCAGTGGATGGTGATACCAGCGTATGCGACAAGGTATTGTTATTGGCAAACGGTTTGGCAGGGAATGCGGAAATTTCCACAGAAAACAGTGATTACGCCGCCTTTGTCAAAGGCCTGGAAAGCGTATCCACAGACCTTTCGAAAATGCTTGCAAAGGACGGCGAAGGAGCGACCAAGCTGATTGAGGTAAGGGTAAAGCATGCTCCTGATACACAAACCGCTCACTTAATTACCAATGCCGTCAGTAAATCTCCTCTGGTGAAAACAGCGCTCTTCGGCCAGGATGCAAACTGGGGACGGATTTTTACAGCTGCAGGTTATTCGGGTGCTGACTTTAATCCGGACACTGTGGATGTGTGGATTGGTGATCAGAAGATGTGCGAAAACGGAACCGCCCTTTATTTTGATGAAGAGAAGGTCCTTTCCATTCTGAAGAAGAATGAAGTAATCATCACGGTGGATCTGAAGGCGGGAAATGCTGAAGATACCATGTGGACCTGCGACTTCTCTTATGATTATGTAAAAATTAACGGCTCATACAGGACATAAGCAGTTTTGTCTGAAACCTGTAAAATACATCCCGCCAATGTGACACCAGGCCCTTTTAAAGGCCTGGTGTTTTTTTGCGAAAGTATCCCAAACTTAGAAGACGTTCCATGAAGAAACCTCAGTCCTTCGTGAAAAGACCCGGTCCAATATGGCTAGATGATTTAGCAGATAAGATGATCCGCAAAGCAAACTCAATCCTGTGCGAAAATCCCGGTAAAATCCAATGTGGCAAAATAGTCTGCCGGAGTTTCGGCACGCCGGATCAGTTGTGCGGTCCCGTCCTCCCGTAAAAGTACCTCTGCGGAACGCAGCTTTCCATTGTAATTGTATCCCATGGCATGCCCGTGAGCCCCGGTATCATGGATCACCACCAGGTCACCGGTTTCCACCCGCGGCAGGCTGCGGTTTATGGCAAACTTGTCATTATTCTCGCACAAGCCCCCCGTGACATCATACACCTGATCGCAGGGTTCATTTTCTTTGCCCATGACGGTGATATGGTGATAAGCCTTGTAGATTGCAGGCCGCATCAGGTTCGCCGCACAAGCGTCCAAACCGATATAGTTCCTGTAAATCTGCTTTTGATGAATCACTTTGCTTACAAGGCATCCATAAGGAGCGAGCATGAACCTGCCCAGTTCGGTGAAAATACGAACATCTCCCAGACCGGCCGGAACCAGGGTCTCTTCAAAGGCCTTTTGCACTTCAAGGCCAATCATTTCGATATCAGCAGGCTTCTGATCGGGGCGATACGGGATACCAACACCTCCCGAAAGGTTAATGAACGTGATCCTTGCACCTGTTTCACGGTTCAAATCACAGGCCAGCTCGAAAAGCTGTCGTGCCAGCTGAGGATAGTACTGTTTTTCCGTCGAATTGCTGACCAGAAAAGCATGAAGTCCAAACTCGGCAACACCTTTCTGCATCAGCAGGCGAAATCCCTGAACCAGTTGGTCTCTTGTAAACCCGAATTTTTGCTCTTCCGGAGAATCCATGATCGTGTTATTGATGATAAAGGATCCGCCCGGATTGAAACGACAGCAGATCCGAGAAGGAATTCCCGCTGTTTTCTCCAGAAACTCGATATGGGTGATATCATCAAGGTTAATGATCGCATCAAGCTTGCGTGCATACTGAAAATCCTCGGCCGGAGTCACATTTGAGGAGAACATGATTTCGTTTCCGCGAAACCCTGCCGCTTCAGAAAGCATCAGTTCTGTATAGGAAGAACAGTCCGCACCGCAGCCCTCCTCTTTTAGTATTTTCAAAATGGCAGGGTTTGGAGTGGCCTTCACGGCGAAGTATTCCTTAAAGCCCTTATTCCAGGAAAAGGCCTTTTTCAGCCTGCGGGCATTTTCACGAATTCCCTTTTCATCATACAGGTGAAAGGGGGTGGGATATTGCTGGACGATCGTCTCCAATTGGGCCTGACTGACAAATGGCTTTTTCATGGCGGACTCCTTTTAGTATTAGTTTTTACTACTACTATAAATCATTTTTATCGTTTTGTCCAGAGGTGATTTCAGAATGATTAAAATCCGGAAGAGTTCGCGGGTGTAGCAGATCCTGCGGACGATTTTTTTCTGCCTCTGAACATGAACCGATTTTATGTATCTTTTCTCTTTTTTCGGGTTGAACCCTGTTTATGTTGTTGATAAAATGGTAAAAGAATAATAATGGCTTTTTGATGGAACAAACGATCCGATTATAGGGGGTAATATCATGGCGATCCGGCAATTTGTAAAGTTTTCTGTCGGCAAGGAAGAGTTTGCTGTGGATATCAGGCTTGTACGTGAAATATCCAAGCTTCAGCAAATGCTGAGGGTTCCCAACACACCTCCCTTCATTGAGGGGCTTCTTAACCTCAGAGGTCAGGTTCTGACCATATTCAACCTTCGAAAGCGTTTGGGTATGGAGGATCAGGCATTTGATGAGAACAGCAAAATCATTATCGTCTGGTACGATGACATACAAATTGGCTTTACTGTGGATAAAGTGTCTGAAATTATCAAGGTGGAAGACACAAATGTGGAAACCACGCCCCCTTCCATCACAGGAATCGATAAAAGGTTCCTTTCCGGAGTTATCAAAGTGGGAGAAAACCTGATCCTTACGCTGGATTTGACCAAGGTTTTGTCTTCGGAAGAAGAGGATGATCTGAAGGAATTTGTTGCTGCAAACAAAACGAAGCTGTAGCATCCCGGTGCTTCTTTCAACCCACAGGAAATTACTGCAGATGTTCAATGGATGCAGTTCTGCAATAGAAACGGTTTACAGGCCGAAGTGAAGACTTCGGCCTTTTGATATACTTTTTAGTCCCTCAGCAGCATATACTTGCAAAGAGACCATTCGGAAGAACATGTTCATTTTGAAAGCACAGGATTCCATGGCTTGAATCCGTAAGGCTGCATATTCCCGTTTTTATGAATAAACGATGCTTTGAGCCGGATCCTGGAAGTAAAAACTTTCATTCGAATGCCTGCAGGGGGATTTATGTATCTGATTGTTGTTGCACGAAAAAAATGGTTGAACTCCATCCTTATAACCGTTATCTCCGTTCTGCTGCTATTCGGCCTGTTTCAGGCTGCCCGTCTCCTGCTTCCCCAAACCGAAATCACCCTGGAACATAGAATATCCTTCTGGTTCCCTCAATCGGCCGCTATGTCGGCCATCTATATGACATCCCCTGAATTACCGGCGGTTCAGGCCGATTCTTTGATCGGAAGAAAGTGGGAAACGCAGAAAATTCAGCAACTGGACATGTCTGAGATCCTATTTCGGTACCCCGAAACCCTTCGTCTGGATGAAATTCGATCCCTGGGCCCTGAAATTACAATCCACCTGAATTATCAGCACAAAAGCAATAAAATGTTTGGATTCTTTCAGGTATGGAAGCTGAAACAGCCCCTGAAGGAGTTTTTAACGCAGTCGAAGAAATACTCATCGATGACCTTTGAAAGCTTTAAGGAAACAAACTTTAAGGTACAGGAACTAAACGGAGTGCTGTGGGATTATGTTTTTGTCAGCAGAATGAGAGATATCCATGGTCTGGAGGCTTTTGTGGAAAACGGGGATGAAATGTACCGTTTTACCATGTACATCGATGAAGCCGATTATAAACCGGCCTATAAAAAAATGCTGCAGCAGATGGTGCAGTCATTAAGGGTTAAGGGAAAAACCGATTCAGCCCAGTGAGCATTTGACTGAAAAAAAACTATTCTGAATTCTTTTCGGGTTTGGCCATGCATACGCAGTTTTTGCCGCTCTTCTTCGCTACATACAGTGCTTCATCGGCGCTGTTCAGAAGGGTCAGCTCAGTTTGTGCCAGCGTCGGGTAAGTGGACACGCCCATACTGACCGTTACGGAGGCTGCTATGTCTTTGTCCCGGATTGTTAACTCGGAGATCTTTTTACGAAGCTCCTCCGCTTTTTCACACGCCAGTTCACTGCCGGTATGAGGAAGCAGTATGATAAATTCTTCGCCGCCAAAACGCGCAACAATATCATCCTTTCGGACCGATTCCTTTACAAGCTGTGCCAGTGTCTTCAGCACAATATCCCCAAACAGGTGTCCGTAGGTGTCGTTGAAACGCTTAAAGTTATCGATGTCATAAAGGATGACCGATACCTCGTACCCCAGTTGCTGGGCTTGTTTCAACTCATCCTGCAGCCGGTTCTGGAAGAAAACGCGGTTATAAATCTGCGTCAGGCCGTCGGTATTGGCAAACTCCTGAAGCTGCTCATACAGCCTGGCGTTATCGATGGCAATACTGATTTGCTGGGTGATAATCTCCAGAAGGCGCACATTATCTTCATCAAACGCTTCGGGGATGCTGTGTTCTATGAGCACGCAGCCGTGAGATTTTCCCTTCACCAGCAGCGGCACACACAACAGCGATTTAATGTTTCGTCCCCGGGTAAAATCAAACTCGTCGGGGTTTACAGTGTTGTTCAGGATGGTTCTGCCCTGATCCACCGCATCCTTCAGGTATGGGGTGTTGATGTTGTCGGTGAGAATGGCGCGATCTTTTTTGTTGAAGATGTTGGAAACCTGCACCTTCAGCCTGTCCCCGCTCGAACTGTAGAGCGCAATGTTGGAGGTGCTCACCCCCATAACGCCAAGGATAATATCA
>JAEZBW010000334.1 GCA_023426765.1 Bacillota bacterium | reverse complement strand
ATTATCGCAGGGATTGCGCTGCGAGATAACTTCCTTTGTTAGAAAAGATAATAACTGGGTATTAAGAAGTTAGCCTGAAGTTTTTTCCTGTTCAAAATAGAGAAAACCGGGAATAGAATTTCAACAGGAGGAGAAATGCATGAGTAAATTCAGTAGCCTTCCTTCAGAAAAGCTGAGAAGGAGCTGCGATCCGGGAATTTTTCAGTTCGCCGACACCTCACAGATTCCGGCATCACGAGAAGTTATCGGTCAGCAGCGTGCTATCAGCGCAATGGAATTCGGTCTGCGCATCAAAACAGACGGTTACAATATCTACATGGCAGGGGAATCGGGTGAGGGAAAGACAAGGCATGCCCTGGATATGGCCCGGAAACATGCAAAAAACCGAAAGACACCGGATGACTGGTGCTATGTATATAATTTTGAAGACGTCAACGTCCCGAGGGCAATTCATCTTCCTGCCGGTAAAGGCAAGGCTTTCAAGGACCAGATGGACAATTTCATCAAGATCCTCCAGCAGGAAATATCAAAAGCCTTTGAGGGCGAGGATTACGAAGAAGAGCGGGAAAAGATCCTCCGGCACTTCAAGGAGAAAAAGGACGAGTTGGTCGGTATCATGAGCCAGGGCGCACTGGAGCACGGCTTTAAGGTGAAGATCACAAATTCCGGCCTGTACTTTATTCCCATCATCGACGGAGAACCCATCAGTGAAGAAGCTTTCAAAGAGCTGGGCGAAGAGGAGAAAACCGAAATCAGCGCCCGATCCGAAGCGCTTCAGAAGGAAGCCTACGGAATCATCCGTAAGATCAAGGAACTGGAAATGGAAGCCGAAGAGGCCGTGAAGGAATGGGAAAACCAGATCGCACTGTTTGCGGTGGGGATACATATTGATGATCTGAAGGAGCAGTACAGGAACTACCCCGAAATCACCCGTTACCTGCAGGAAGTGCAGGAGGATATCCTGGAGAATCTTGATTCCTTCCGGGAGGAAGAACCTTCTGAAGAGACGCAGGGGCCCATTCCGATGATGCTGAAGCGAGCAGCCGAAGACCCGACAGATAAGTACAAGGTGAACCTCCTGGTGGATAACAGCAGGCTTTCAGGCGCACCTGTCATTGTGGACTATAATCCTACCTATTATAATCTGCTGGGAAGAGTGGATTATGAAAATGAGTTCGGCACGATCACCTCGGATTACTCGATGATCAAGCCGGGCCTGTTCCATCAGGCCAATGGCGGATATCTGATCCTGCAGGTGATGGATGTGATGAACAACCCCCAGTCGTGGGAGGTTCTGAAGCGCACTTTGAAAACCCGCCAGATCTCCATCGAGAATATTAAAGAACAAATGGGGCTGGTTGCAGTTTCACCGATAAAGCCCGAGCCCATCCCCGTGGATGTGAAAATCATTCTCATCGGCAGTCCGGCGATTTACCATGCACTTTATGAATATGACCGGGATTTTGCCAAGCTGTTCAAGATAAAGGCCGACTTCGACGACGATATGGAATGGAACGATGAAAATATTCTAAAGCTGGCCGGGTTTATCAGCGCTTTCTGTAAAAAGGAAGGAATTCGGCATTTTGATCCGACGGGGGTTGCCGAGGTGATTCAGTATTGTTCATGGCTTGTGCAGGATCAGGAGAAGCTGACCACACGCTTTAACGAAATTGTGAATGTTCTGGCCGAGGCGGCGACATGGTGTGAAATTGACGGTGACATGCTGGTGACCGGGGAACATGTGAAGCAGGCCATCCGGGAGAAACACCGCCGTTCCAGCAAGTACGACGAAGATCTGCTGGAGCTTCTGAAGGACGGAACCATCATGATCGATACCGAAGGCATGGTGGTGGGTCAAATTAACGGCCTGTCGGTGCTGGATGTGGGGGATTACGTTTTTGGAAAGCCTTCCCGGATTACCGCTGCAACCTACATGGGCAAAAGCGGTATCGTCAATATCGAACGGGAAGCCGATATGAGCGGTGTTTCCCATACCAAGGGCGTGATGATCCTCAGCGGTTACATCGGACACAAGTACGCGCAGGATGTTCCCCTTTCGCTGACGGCCAGCCTGTGCTTTGAGCAGCTTTATGGAGGTGTCGACGGCGACAGCGCTTCGAGCACCGAACTTTATGCGATTTTATCCAGCCTTTCGGGTCTGCCCATCCGTCAGGGCATTGCCGTTACCGGATCGGTGAACCAAAGGGGAGAGATCCAGCCCATTGGCGGTGCAACACAGAAAATTGAAGGTTTTTTCGAGCTTTGCAGGTACAGAGGCCTTACCGGCGACCAGGGGGTTATCATACCGCATCAGAATGTGCGCAATCTTGTGCTGAATGAAGCGGTGACCCAGGCGGTATCAGAGGGTAAATTCCATATTTATGCCATACGCGACGTGGATGAGGGCATTGAAATTCTCACAGGCGTAGAAGCGGGAAAGAAACAGGAAGACGGAACCTACCCGGAAGGCACGGTGAATGACAGGGTATACAAGAAACTGAAAATGTTTGCCGAAACCGTAGCACAGTACAATAGGTAGGGGGACACACCGCTGCTTCGCGGGTCATCCTTTCTGCGGGCTGGTCGCAGGCTGAAGCCTGCTGCTCGCCCATGCAACCTGGAATGTCCCCCAACTGTTTCATGGTAAATCCATTCACATGATACTATTCATAAAGAACCTTTTTGGCGCTTTCGATTATTTTCCTGACCGGCAGGGCATTGGGGCATCGCTTCTCACATTGTCCGCAGGCTACGCAGTTGCTCAACTTGTACCTGGGGTTCCATTGCAGATCCAGAAAAGCCTTTTTCGCTTCCTGAAGGTTCAGAAAGTGGTAAAGATTATAATGAGACAATGCGGTACCCACCTCGATAAACTGCGGGCAGGGCTGGCAATAACCGCAGCCTGTGCAGTGGGGTTCGGCATCGGGAATCAGCTTCCGGACCTCCTTCAGGATTTCATCTGTTCCGACCGGATTCCGGTCATATTCCCTTTTCATCCGCCAGGCATCCTCCACCTCTTCCAGGGCAGTGAAGCCTACGAGAATGTGTACGTTTTCAAGTGAAAGCAGATATTTGAAGGCAAGCTCCTTCAGACGGCTGTCTGCAGCAAGCAAACCGCCTCCGAGGGGGTTCATCGCTACCACCGGAATTCCCTTTCCAGCACAGTATTCAACGGTCTTCAGCCGTGTAACATTCAATACGTTCAGCGGAAGGGTTACCGTCTCAAAAAGTCCGGATTCCAGGAAACCGATGATGGTATCAGCATCTGCATGGGTGGTAACCCCAAGATGTTTGATCCTGCCGGATTCCTTTGCCTGAAGCAGGCCTTCATACCAGCCGCCGGGTTTCATGGCTTCTTCAAACTGCTGCTTCGTGTGGCATATCCACAGGTGATAAAAATCCACAAAGGGAAGGTTCATTCTGCTCAGTGATTGTTCCAGGATGGCTGAAAACTGTTCCTTCGTCCGGATCCCGAAACCGATGGAAGGCTTGTAACTTCCAAGACCAAGCCCGCCGTCGCTGACGGCGCTTTTTGTGGAAACAAGAACTCTTTGCCGGTAATCCCCCGAGGCCACCGCCCGGCCTACCCAGGTTTCAGAGTTCTCTTCATTGGTGCTCCACCGGTAGAGGGGGGCTGTATCAATATAATTCGAACCCAGATCAATGGCTCTTTGAATAATCCTGCCGGCCATATCGGAGTTGCCCATGCGCATGGTTCCGATTATTATTTTACTTAATTGCATCAACGCCACCTCTTTTTACAGCATGGTTTATTTTACCATGTACACAGGCTGATTTCAACCAAACAGGCTATTGACCGGCAATAACGCCATCCGGATGTAGCCGGACACTTCAGAGGTTATTTGAACAAGAAACAATAGTAAAAATCGAAACCTGTCATTTATCTCATCCTGAGCGCAGCGAAGGATCTACCCGGAAAAGATCCTTCGCTGCGCTCAGGAAAAATGACTTACAACAGGTTCGCCTGGCAGGTTTGCACGGCGGTATAAAAAAAATAAAAAAATACTTGCCACCGGAAAAAAATTATAGTATAATTGTGAACGTTGTGACATGGCATACGATGAAGTTGGAGATGGCCGGGCTGTGACCCGGGGAACTTCAATGGAGAATGTCCGATTCAGAGAAACCGGGCGACAAGTCACTGTACATCCGATATGTCCGTATATAGACCTATATGCGTGAAGTATGTTTGTTACAGAGCCCAGGTTTGCAAACAGCAATGTTTGTTTGTCCTGGGTTTTTCATATGAACACTCGCGACACACCCGGCAGAGTGTACAGAAAAAACTTGTTGCGTCATTGCAAAATGTGCCTGAAGGCAGGAACAATGAAGTGCTTTCCACCCGAAGAGTTGCACGGAAAGCATGCGTGAGGAGGCTTAAACATGGCGAACAAACAAAAAATCCGTATCCGTTTAAAGGCTTTTGATCATCAGGTTCTGGATCAATCGGCAGAAAAAATTGTGGATACCGCAAAAAGAACCGGTGCCAAAGTATCCGGTCCGGTACCGCTGCCCACCCGGAAAGAAGTGATCACCATCCTGCGTGCTCCCCATAAATACAAGGATGCACGTGAACAGTTTGAAATGAGAACCCATAAGAGATTGATTGATATTCTGGTTCCAACGCCGAAAACCGTTGACGCTCTGATGAGAATGGATCTTCCGGCCGGCGTGGACATCGAGATCAAGCTGTAAAACAAACAATATTGTTATGTTCGGCCATGCCGAACCTATGACAGGAGGGAAAACAGAAAATGCAAAAATGCATACTCGGAACAAAAATCGGTATGACTCAAATCTTCACGGATGAAGGAATCGCAATCCCGGTAACGGTGATTCAGGCCGGACCGGTATCGGTTGTGCAGAAGAAAACAAAGGATTCCGACGGTTACGACGCAATCAAGGTTGGTTATGCTGACGTCAAGGAAAAGAAGCTCAACAAACCGACAAAGGGTCAGTTTTCCAAGGCCGGCGTCTCCACCAAAAAAACCTTAAGGGAACTCAGGCTCGACAACATTGACGCTTACGAAGTCGGAGCGGAAATCAAGGTTCAGGATATGTTCCAGCAAGGCGACAAGGTTGATGTAACCGGTATCTCCAAAGGAAAAGGCTTCCAGGGTACAGTGAAAAGATATGGAACCTCCCGTGGTCCTATGGCACACGGTTCAGGATATCACAGGGGCGTTGGTTCCATGGGACCGAACTCCAGCCCAAGCCGCGTGTTCAAAGGCAAGAGGCTCCCGGGTCACATGGGTGTGGATAGGGTTACCGTTCAAAACCTTGCAGTTGTCCGCGTCGATGCCGAAAGAGGCCTGCTGATTGTCAGGGGAGCAATTCCCGGTCCGAAGGGCGGTCTTGTTGTCATTAAGGATACTGTGAAGGTGTAAAGCACTTACTTTATGGAAGGAGGACCTGAAATGCCAAAAGTGGATGTTTTTAATATGAAAGGTGAAGTCGTTGGGCAAATCGAACTCAGCGATGATATATTCGGCGTTAAAGTGAATGAAGCCGCAATGCATACCGCAGTGGTAAACCAACTGGCGAACAAGCGCCAGGGTACACAATCCACCAAGAATATCAGCGAAGTCAGCGGCGGCGGTAAAAAGCCCTGGAGACAAAAAGGCACCGGTCGTGCCCGTCAGGGAAGTATTCGCAACATTCATTGGAAGGGCGGCGCAGTTGCGTTTTCACCCAAGCCGAGAAGCTACAGCTATTCCATTCCGAAGAAACTGAAGCGGGTAGCGCTGAAAAGCGCGCTGTCCAGCAAGGTTCTGGATAACAACATCATTGTTTTGGACGACCTGGCTCTGGCCGGCATTAAAACCAAGGAATTTGTCAAGGTTTTAAACAATCTGAAGGTGGAAACCTCAGCATTGGTCGTGATGCCGTCGGTGGATGAAAAGGTTGTCAAGTCTGCAAGAAACGTTCCCGAGGTTAAAACAGCCTGGGTGAATACGATCAATACCTATGACATTCTGAAGTATCAGAAGTTCATCATTACCAAAGATGCAATTGCAAGGGTTGAGGAGGTGTATGCATAATGCGTTTGGCAGAAGATATCATCATTCGTCCGTATGTTACAGAAAAAAGCAATGACGATATGGCTCAAGGGAAATACACCTTCATTGTGGACCATCGTGCCACAAAAACAGCCATCCGCAACGCGGTTGAAAAGCTTTTCAACGTAAAGGTTCTGGATGTGAACACCATCAATTACGAAGGCAAGGAAAAGAGAATGGGTGTGCACGTCGGAAAGACAGCAAAGTGGAAAAAAGCAGTCGTAAAAATCGATACCGATCCGAAAGCCGTCGCTTATCTCGATAAGAGCGGCAAGAAGGTAACCACCAGCAAGAAGTATAAAACTGAAATACAGGAATTTGGTGGAATGCAATAAATCGTACATTTTTCCGGAGGAAAAATTGTACACAGTTCATTTTGCCTGAGGCAAAATTGAACAAGTACACTTTACGGGTTCCGTGAAGCTGTACAAAGAACGCAGGTTATCCGGTTGAATAGGCTTAGCAGTCGGCCTGCTAACGGAGTAGCCGCTAAAGTAAAGGAGTGAATGTCATGCCAATTAAAAAATACAGACCAACTTCTCCTGCAAGAAGACAGATGACTGTGTCCACCTTTGAAGAAATCACAAAGACAGAGCCCGAGAAATCATTATTGGCTCCGTTGAAAAGGTCAGGCGGGAGAAACTCATACGGTAAGATTACCGTCAGGTTCCGCGGGGGCGGCGCAAAACAGCAGTACAGAATCATTGATTTCAAGCGCGACAAGGACGATATCCCCGCCAAGGTCGCCGCAATCGAGTATGACCCGAACCGCTCGGCAAATATTGCCCTGCTGCATTATGTTGATGGTGAAAAAAGATATATTTTGGCTCCGTTGGGTTTAAAGGTAGGAGATACCGTTGTATCCGGTGCAAAAGCAGACATCCGTACCGGAAATGCAATCCCTCTTGCCAATATCCCGGTAGGTTCGGTCATTCATAACATCGAACTGAAACCCGGCAAGGGCGGTCAGATGGTTCGCTCAGCCGGTAATATGGCCCAGCTGATGGCCCGTGAAGGCAAATACGCTCAGGTCAGGCTTCCCTCCGGTGAAGTCCGTATGGTCAGCATCAATTGCAAGGCAACCATCGGTCAGGTGGGTAATGTGGATTATGAGAACATTTCCATCGGCAAGGCAGGAAGAAAACGCTGGATGGGCCGCAAACCCCATAACCGCGGTGTTGTTATGAATCCGAACGACCATCCTCACGGCGGTGGAGAAGGCAAGTCTCCCATCGGTATGCCGGGCCCTGTAACACCTTGGGGTAAACCAACCCTGGGCTACAAGACAAGGAAGAAGAGCAAGCAGAGCAGCAAATTCATCGTCAAGAGACGTAATGCGAAGTAAAATGCCGGGAGGAGGTTTGTTCTGTGGGTAGATCATTAAAAAAGGGACCTTTCGTTAGCGAAAGTTTACTGAAAAAAATTGAAGAAATGAATGATAAGGGCGAGAAGAAAGTGCTGAAGACCTGGTCAAGGGCTTCCACCATATTCCCCCAGATGGTTGGACACACCATTGCCGTTCATGACGGTAAAAAGCATGTTCCCGTATATCTTTCGGAAGATATGGTTGGCCATAAGCTTGGCGAATTCGCTCCCACCCGTACCTATAGAGGCCACGGTAAGGACGAAAAGAGCAGCAAGCTGAGGAAGTAAGCAGCTTCTTACAGCCGGCCGAAAGCTGAAACACGCTTTCATAGCTTCAGACTGAAACAAAGTTGAAACGCATCATCAGGGAAATTGCAGGAAAAGGCTGCGGAACATCAGGTTCCGGATGCTGAAAGCCTGGAAGGAGGAATAGACGTGGGCAAAAAGGTTATGTCCAAGGACGAACTTCTGGAGAAGAAGGATGAACTGCTGGCCGCATATCAAAAAGAGCACAGATCATCTAAAAAGCTCCCGATTCTGACCAAAAAGGAAAAAAAGGTTCTTGGGATTGGTAAAGATGAGGGCAGAGCCGTATTGAAGCATGCCAGAGTTACATCCAGAAAAGCCAAGCTGGTCATTGACCTGATTCGGAACAAGGGAATTGACGAGGCTTACGCAATCCTGAAATATACGCCGAGAAACGCGGCTGAACTTCTGGAAAAAATGCTGAAATCTGCGGAAGCGAACGCAGTGAACAATAACGGACTGGATCGCAACAACCTGTATGTGGCAGAATGTTACGCCACACAGGGACCGACGCTGAAAAGAATAGCACCAAGGGCGCAGGGGCGTGCGTTCAGAATTGCAAAGAGAACAAGCCATCTGACTTTGGTATTAAGGGAAAAGGCGTAAAGAGGAGGTTTTCGAATGGGCCAGAAAGTGAATCCGCACGGACTGAGGATCGGAATCATTAAGGACTGGGACACCAAATGGTACGCGGGGAGCAAAGACTACGGCGCTCTTTTGGTTGAAGACTTCAAGATCAGAAAGTATATCAAGAAGAAACTGTATATTGCCGGTATCGCAAGAATTGAAATCGAACGCGCCGCCAATAAAGTCAAGTTGAATCTTCATACGGCAAAACCTGGTCTTGTTATCGGCAAGGGCGGCGCAGGTATCGATCAGCTCCGCAAAGAAGTTGAACAGCTTACCGGGAAAAATGTTTTGGTGAACATCACCGAAATCAAGTCTCCCGAAACCAATGCCCAATTAGTGGCAGAGAATATCGCAAGCCAGCTGGAAAGAAGAATTTCCTTCCGCCGTGCGATGAAGCAGGCCATGACAAGGGCCATGAAGTTTAATGCAAAAGGCATCAAGACATCTGTATCCGGACGCGTGGGCGGAGCTGAAATTGCCAGAACCGAACACTACCATGAAGGAACCATACCCCTTCAGACACTGCGTGCCGATATCGACTACGGTTTTGCAGAAGCCGATACAACTTACGGTAAAATTGGTGTCAAGGTTTGGATATACAAGGGTGAAGTACTTCCCGTCAAGAAAGACAAAAAGGAAGGGGGAGACAAATAATGTTAATGCCCAAAAGAGTTAAATACAGACGCGTGCAACGTGGCAGAATGAAGGGTAAAGCAACGCGCGGCAACGTGGTATCCTACGGCGAATTTGGCCTGCAGGCCACCGAACCGGGCTGGATCACCAGCAATCAAATCGAAGCAGCCCGTATTGCCATGACCCGTTTCATTAAAAGAGGCGGCAAGGTCTGGATCAAAATATTCCCGGATAAGCCCATTTCCCAAAAGCCGGCCGAAACCCGTATGGGTAGTGGTAAAGGCTCCCCGGAATACTGGGTGGCTGTTATCAAGCCGGGACGTGTTCTGTTTGAAATGGCAGGCATCGGCGAAGAGACAGCTAAGGAAGCATTACGTTTGGCTGCTCACAAATTGCCAATCAAGTGCAAGATCATAGCACGGGAAGAGGTAGGTGGAGCAAATGAAAACGAATGAACTGAGAGAAAAGAATATGACTGAACTGACGCAGGAATTACAGGAACTGAAGAGCGAATTATTCAAACTGCGTTTCCAGCATGCGACAAATCAGTTGGACAATCCGATAAAACTGAAGAACGTGAAAAAAGACATTGCCCGTGTGAAAACCGTAATACGGGAAATGGAACTCGGGATCAAGCGGTAGGAAACGGAAGGAGGTTTGTTCGACGTGGCTGAAAGAAATTTAAGAAAAACCCGTGTTGGTAAGGTCGTCAGTGACAAAATGGATAAAACCATTGTTGTGGCTGTGGAAGATAACGTAAAGCACCCGTTGTACAAGAAAATCGTAAAAAGAACCTTCAAGCTGAAGGCCCATGATGAAGAAAATGCCTGCCAGGTTGGCGACAAGGTTCGCGTGATGGAAACCAGGCCTCTGTCCAAGGACAAGAGATGGCGTTTGGTTGAAATCGTTGAGAAGGCGAAATAATCCTATTGGAACTATGGCACGGAATGATGGAAGAGCCTGTGCGGCGAACGGGTTAAACCGTGAATTGCATGGCTCTCAATGAAGGATTGAAGGAGGTGCCGGAAAATGATTCAGATGCAGACATTGCTGAAGTCCGCAGACAATACTGGTGCAAAGGAACTGATGTGCATCAAGGTACTGGGCGGCTCCAAAAGAAAATATGCCAATATTGGCGATGTCATCGTATGTTCGGTTAGAAATGCAACACCCGGCGGTGTGGTTAAGAAGGGCGAAGTTGTAAAGGCAGTTATCGTCCGCTCTGTAAAAGGCTTGCGCCGGATTGACGGATCTTACATCCGCTTTGATGAAAACGCGGCTGTTATCATCAAGGATGACGGAAACCCGAAAGGAACCCGTATCTTTGGCCCTGTTGCAAGAGAATTAAGAGAAAAGGATTACATGAAAATCATATCTCTCGCACCGGAAGTACTGTAGAGAGGAGGCACTTGAATGAAGAACAAGGTCCACGTAAAAAAAGGTGATAACGTAATCGTACTCAATGGAAAAGACAGAGGCAAAAAAGGCAAGGTTCTCAGCGTGCAGCCATCCAAGCATATGGTTCTGGTCGAGGGAGTAAACATGATTACCAAGCATGTTAAACCGAGAAGCCAGTATCAGCAGGGGGGGCTTGTACATCAGGAATCCCCGGTGAATGCCGATAAGGTTATGCTGGTGTGCGGCAAATGTGGAAAACCGACAAAGGTTGGAAACAAATTCCTGGAAAACGGTTCAAAAGCCAGAGTTTGCAAAAAGTGCGGAGAAGTGATCGACATAACTCGTGAGGCTAAGAAGAAAACCGAAGGGAGGGTAACCGGCAATGCCAAGAATGATTGATAAATACAATAACGATGTTGCTCCGGCATTAAAGGATAAATTCCAGTACACCACCCCGATGCAGACACCTAAACTTGTGAAGGTTGTTGTGAACATGGGTGTCGGTGATGTCAAGGAAAATGCCAAAGCCTTGGAAGCAGCCGTAAATGAGCTGGCAATGATATCCGGACAAAAACCGGTGGTTACCAAGGCTAAGAAATCCGTCGCCAATTTCAAGGTTCGTGAAGGCATGAACATTGGCTGCAAGGTCACCCTGCGCGGTGAAAGGATGTATGAATTCGTAGATAAGCTGTTTAACGTAGCGCTTCCGAGAGTGCGTGACTTCAGGGGAATCAATGCAAATTCCTTTGACGGACGCGGAAACTTCTCCATGGGCGTGAAGGAACAGCTGATATTCCCTGAAATCGATATCGATAAAGTGGAAAAGGTGCGCGGCATGGACATCACTTTTGTCACCACCGCCAAAACCGACGAAGAAGCGAAAGAACTGCTGGCACTCCTCGGATTGCCGTTCAGCCGCTAAGGGAGGTATTACGCTTGGCTAAAAAATCAATGATTCACAAGCAACAATTAGAGCCGAAGTTTTCAACCCGTTACTACAACCGGTGTAAAATATGCGGAAGACCTCATGCGTATATGAGGAAATTCGGAATCTGCCGTTTGTGTTTCAGGGACTTGGCTTACAAGGGCCAGATACCTGGTGTGAAAAAAGCCAGTTGGTAACAGTCCTGAAAGGAGGTCGTAAACCATGCATGCAACCGACGTAATTGCGGATATGCTTACAAGAATCAGGAACGCGGCGTCATCAAGACATGATACGGTCGATGTTCCCGCATCCAATCTGAAAAGAAGACTCGCAGAAATTCTTGCAGAAGAAGGATATATTAAGAACTTTTCCGAAATTAACGACAAGAAGCAGGGTGTCATTCGCATTACGCTGAAATACACCGAAAACAAGCGGAATGTCATTTCAGGGATTAAAAGAATCTCCAAGCCTGGCCTCAGGGTATACGCGGGCAAGGACGAGCTGCCAAAGGTTTTGGGCGGCCTGGGGGTTGCAATCGTTTCAACATCAAAGGGCATCATGACAGACAGAGCAGCCAGAAAAGAAGGCGTTGGCGGAGAAGTTCTCGCTTTCGTATGGTAGTCAAAGCTGCCGGCTGACAGCAGCCGCGGCAAATGTTCTGAAAAGGATGGAGCAAAGGCGTCCATCTTCAATGTAAGAGCGGAGGTGCAATAATGTCCCGTATAGGAAGACTGCCGGTGGTTATCCCCGCCGGAGTAGAAGTAAAACTGAATGGAAATGAAGTGACCGTGAAAGGTCCGAAAGGAACACTCACTCAGGTTTTTCACCCGGATATGGTGATTGAACGCGAAGAAAACGAGATCCTTATCAAAAGAAAAACCGAACAGAAGAAAGACAAGGCGCTTCATGGTTTGACCCGTTCTCTTCTGAAAAATATGGTAACCGGCGTAACCGAGGGCTTTTCCAAAGCTCTTGAAATCAATGGTGTTGGTTACAGGGCGCAGAAGCAGGGGAACAAACTGGTCCTGACGCTGGGCTACTCCCATCCGGTTGAGATGATAGAGCCTGAAGGCATCACCATTGATGTTCCGGCACAGAACCAGATCATCGTCAGGGGAATCGACAAACAAGCTGTTGGCGAAGTAGCGGCGAAGATCCGCGAAAAGAGACCTCCGGAACCCTACAAGGGCAAGGGAGTGAAGTATGCCAACGAAGTGATCCTGAGAAAAGAAGGGAAAACAGGCGCCAAGAAGAAGTAGAAAGGAGTGAGCTGTTCATGATAAAGCTGATTGACAAGAATCAAATCCGGCTGAGGAAGCACGTGCGGGTACGTAAAAAGATTTCGGGCACCACTGAAAGACCCAGGCTGTGTGTTTTCAGAAGCACAAAACATATCTATGCGCAGGTCATTGATGATGTGACGGGAAAAACACTGGCTGCCGCCTCTACCCTGGACGAAGCCGTAAAGGGCAAGCTGGCATACACGGGCAACAAAAATGCCGCGCATGAAGTAGGAAAACTGGTTGGCACAAAAGCCATTGAAAAGGGAATAAAACAGGTTGTATTCGACAGAGGTGGATACCTCTATCACGGAAGAGTCAAGGAACTGGCGGATGGTGCAAGAGAAGCCGGTCTGGAATTCTAACAGTTGGAACAAAGGAGGGGAGTCACTTGCTGAAAATTGATGCCAGCACATTGGACCTGAAAGAAAAGGTTGTAAATATCGGGCGTGTTACCAAGGTTGTTAAAGGTGGCCGTAATTTCCGTTTCAGCGCTCTGGTGGTTATCGGGGATGAAAATGGTTACGTAGGCGTAGGAAGCGGGAAAGCAGCCGAAGTACCCGATGCTATCCGCAAGGGAATAGAGGATGCAAAGAAGAATTTGATCCGCATTCCGCTTGTCGGGAAGACCATTCCTCATGAAACGATTGGTATTTACGGTGCAGGTCAGGTTCTTTTAAAGCCTGCCGAAGAAGGAACCGGTGTTATCGCCGGCGGCCCCGTACGTGCCGTACTGGAGCTTGCAGGAATCCGTGATATCCGTACAAAGTCATTGGGCTCCAGCAATCCCACCAACATGGTTCGCGCTACCATTGAAGGTCTTTCTCAGCTGCATACGGCAGAAGAAATTGCCAGGCTGAGAGGAAAATCAATGGAAGAAATCTTGGGATAGGAGGCTTTTTCCATGGGTAACTTAAAAATAACTTTGGTAAAGAGTACAATAAAATCCAAACAGAATCAAAAAGCAACCGTAGCAGCGCTGGGACTTCATAAAACCGGCAGCTCGGTCACACAACAGGACAATCCACAGATCCGTGGTATGATTAAAAAAGTAGAACATCTGATCCAGGTGGAAGAAATATAGGGGAGGTGAAGAACCCATGAATCTGTCTGAATTAAGACCAGGCGCTCCGACTAAGAAGGCCTACAGAAAAGGTAGGGGCCCCGGATCCGGTAACGGTAAAACAGGTGGAAGAGGACACAAGGGACAAGGTGCACGTTCGGGCGGCGGTGTAAGAATCGGCTTTGAAGGCGGGCAGATGCCTCTTTACAGAAGACTTCCCAAGAGAGGCTTTAACAATATTTTTGGTAAAACCTTCACCGAAGTGAAGCTGACCACTTTGGAAAGCTTTGATAACGGAACCGTTGTAAATGCCGAACTCCTTCTTGACAAGGGAATGATAAAGAAAGTAAATGACGGCATTGTCATCCTGGGGTCCGGTGAACTCACCAAAAACCTCACCGTGCAGGCCGCCAGATTTACAAAGTCAGCTCAACAAAAGATTGAGGCTGCGGGAGGAAAGGTAGAGGTGGTATAGTATGGATAACAGCATGGTTTCATCCATCAGAAATGCCTGGAAAATTCCGGATCTCCGTAAAAAGATCCTGATGACCATTCTGATGCTGTTGATTTTTCGTTTTGGTACGCATATTCCCGTTCCGGGGTTAAGTGCTACCGCGCTGAGAAGCCTGGCTGAAGGAGGAAATTCTCTTTTTGGCTTTTTCAACATCATCTCGGGTGGAGCTTTTCAAAATGCGAGTATTTTTGCCATGTCCATTGGTCCATATGTTACAGCCTCAATTATCATTCAATTACTGACCATTGCGATACCCAAGCTGGAGCAGCTTTCCAAGGAAGGCGAGCACGGAAGAAAGGTCATGGCGCAATGGATGCGTTACGGAACAGTCATTCTTGGCTTCATTCAAGCCACTGCGCTTTACTTCGGTATCCGGGACGCGGTTACAACAAAAAATTTCTGGTCCTACCTGACCATCACACTGACCTTCACAGCCGGTACCGCATTTTTAATGTGGCTGGGCGAGCAGATTAACGAGTACGGTATTGGAAATGGTATCTCATTGTTGATCTTCGCCGGTATTATCAGCCGTGCTCCCAGTGGCCTGACAACCCTGCTGGGTTACCGGACAGCCGGTGTGTTTGGCGAGGGTGTTATCGGTTATGTTGTTATGGCATTAATTGTTCTGGTTCTGATTGCAATGATCGCTCTGGTTGTTTTTGTTCAGGAAGCCGAAAGAAGGATTCCCGTTCAATACGCCAAAAGAGTGGTTGGCCGGAAGATGTACGGCGGACAAAGCACCCATATTCCCATCAAGGTGAATGTATCCGGTGTTATGCCGATCATCTTTGCCATGTCCCTGATGACCTTCCCGCCGACGATCATCAACCTGATCTGGGGCGCAAGGGAAACCGGGCCGTTCCTGACCTATCTGAAGACCATGAATGAAAAACCCTGGTTTACTGTAGTTTACGCGCTGCTGGTCATGTTCTTCACCTTCTTCTATACGATGATTGCGTTTAATCCGATAGAACTGGCCAACAACATCAAGAAAAACGGCGGCTTCGTTCCCGGTATCCGTCCGGGCAAGCCTACATCGGACTATATTACCAAGGTGTTAAACCGCGTAACCTGGTTCGGTGCATTGTTCCTGGCTCTGATCACCATTCTCCCGAGCCTGCTGCAGACCTTTACAAAGGTCGGAAACGTCTGGTTCGGAGGAACATCGCTGTTGATTATGGTCAGTGTTGCCATGGAAACCGTAAAACAGATCGAATCTCAGATGCTGATGAGGCATTACAAAGGATTCCTGGATTAACTGGAAGCTAGAAGTGAGAAGTGGGAGGTGAGATATGTCGAACCTTTCACCTCTCACTGACAATATCTTATATTTGAAGACAGGATTAACTGGAAATGAGAAGCAAGAGGAGAGAGATATGAAATTCTCACCTCTAACCTCTCACTTCCAGAAAGGTATGACATCATGAGACTGATTTTGTTGGGCGCTCCCGGTGCGGGAAAAGGTACACAGGCAGTCAACCTGTCAAAAGAGCTTCAGATACCCCACATTTCCACCGGAGATATTTTCCGGGCGAATATTCGGGAAGGAACCGAACTGGGGCTGAAGGCAAAAAGTTATATTGACGCAGGAAACCTGGTACCCGACGAACTGACGGTCAGCATCGTCAAAGACAGAATACAGAAGGATGACTGCAAGAATGGCTTCCTGCTCGATGGATTCCCCAGAACAATCCCGCAGGCCGAAAGCCTTGAAGCTGCTTTGGAAAACTTGAATACAAAGCTGGATGCAGTAGTCAATCTGGAAGTGTCCGATGAGGTAATTGTTCGCAGAATGGCAGGTCGGAGGGTTTGCAAAAGCTGCAGCAGAAGTTATCATGTGGTGACAATCCCCCCCAGACAGGAAGGCATTTGCGATTCCTGCGGCGGGCAGCTGATCATCCGTGATGACGATAAGGAAGAAACAGTTTTGGAACGGCTGAAGACCTATAACGAAAAGACTGCTCCGCTGATTGGTTTCTATGAAGCACGAGGACTGCTGATCAATTTTGACGGTACCAAAGAAATTCCGGAGACCACCCGGGAGATTCTGGAGACCATTGGAAAGCAGGATAACAAGTTATGATTACCATAAAATCGGAACGTGAGCTGGAATTGATGCGCAAAGCAGGAAGAATTGTCATGATGGCTCATTACCGGATCCGGGAACTGGTAGCTCCCGGCATCACCACCCGTGAACTGGATCGGGCGGCTGAAGAAGTGATTCGCAAGGCCGGAGGTATTCCATCCTTCAAAGGCGTACCCTGCCCCTACGGCGGGTTCGATTTTCCCGCAAGCATCTGTGCGTCGGTGAACCATGAAGTGATTCACGGCATCCCCAACGACAGGCCTTTAAAGGAAGGGGACATCATCAGTGTGGACATCGGGGCGATTTATGAAGGGTTCCACGGGGATGCAGCAAGAACCTTCGAAGTGGGAACGGTTTCTCCGGAAGCGCACAAGCTCGTCACGGTCACCCGTGAAAGCTTTTACAAGGGTCTTGAGATGGTTCGGGAGGGAATGCATATCCGGGATATCTCAAGGGCTGTGCAGCTACATGTTGAACAGAACGGTTTTTCAGTAGTCAGGGAGTTTGTAGGTCATGGGATCGGGACAGAAATGCACGAACCGCCGCAAATTCCGCACTATGTTACCAGGGAGCGTGGGCCCAGGCTGCAAAAGGGCATAACTATCGCCATCGAGCCCATGGTGAACCAGGGTACCTGGCAGGTGGAGCTTTTACAGGATAACTGGACTGTCGTCACAAAAGACGGGAAGCTTTCAGCGCATTATGAAAACACCGTGGCGGTTACCGGAAATGAGCCGGAAATACTTACAAAATACGAATAATTTCAGCTGGGTTCTTGAAAATCAGGTGAACTTCCTTTAAAATAATATAGTTAGGCTAAAAAAGGATGGTAGCGATGGATGGCCTGAATCCTGTAATAGGCAGGGTTGCTTTTTCAAAAGCCGGCAGGGACAAAGGAAAAATATTTATCATTATTGGCATCATCAATGATGATTTTGTACTCATCGCAGATGGTGACTTACGCCCGGTGGAACGGCCCAAGAAGAAGAGACTGAAGCATTTAAGGTATATGGACCGGACAGCCCCTGCCATTGTTGAAAAAATGAACAGCGGCATCAGGGTCGTCAACGCAGACCTGAGGGAAGCCATACGGGAAATTCGGGAATTGCTCTGACAGAACGAGGGTACTTTTCCGGACGGTCTGTCAGGAAGGTTAAGGAGGGTTTCAATTTGTCAAAGGAAGATGTCATTGAAGTTGAAGGTAGGGTGCTGGAAGCCATGCCCAACGCCATGTTCAGGGTTGAACTGGAAAACGGCCACAAGATTCTCGCACACATATCCGGAAAACTGAGGATGCATTACATCAGAATCCTGCCCGGCGATAAGGTAACGGTTGAAATGTCACCCTATGACCTTACCCGCGGAAGGATCACCTGGAGAGGGAAGTAAACTCGGTACAATATTCGGACGAAAATAAAAACAGACGGCGTATTCAGCCTCTGCTCTTTATTTGATAGAATGAACGGACTAACAGGAGCTGGAGAACAGGAGGGTCGAAGATGAAAGTAAAACCTTCAGTAAAGAAGATCTGTGAAAAATGTAAGATTATCCGCAGAAAAGGCAAAGTCATGGTAATCTGTGAAACCCCCAAGCATAAACAACGTCAGGGTTAATGCATTCGTGAGGTTTCTGAATTTTGCTGTTTATTGAGGTTCCGGTTTTCCCGGAGCCGAAGAAAATTGAGGTTCTGACGGCGCGGCTGAAACAAAGGAATTTGTTGCCGGACGGATCTTTGATTATAAAAAGGGTTATTGCAAAATGGACTAAAACATTCCCGGGGCGTTCATCACGCAGGGAACGATACAGTGGCGGGCATTGCTGCCGGTCATGAATATGCGATTACTTTCGGAGGTGTAAGACATTGGCTCGTATTGCAGGTGTGGATCTGCCAAGAGAAAAAAGAGTTGAGATAGGGCTGACCTATATATTTGGCATAGGAAGAACCCGCTCTAGTGAAATATTGGCAAAAACAGGTGTGAATCCGGATACGCGTATCCGCGATCTGACCGATGATGAAATCAGCAAGTTAAGGGATATCATCGAAAAAGAATATGCGGTGGAAGGGGATCTCAGAAGAGAAATCGCCCTGAACATCAAGCGTCTGATGGAGATAGGCTGCTACCGCGGCAGGCGCCATAGACTGGGGTTACCTGTACGTGGTCAGAGGACAAAAACCAACGCGAGAACCAGGAAGGGCCCGAAGAAGACCGTGGCCAACAAGAAGAAATAACAGGAGGTTGGGTTTTAAATGGCGGCTAAAGTTGTTAGAAGAACAAGAAAAAAGAAGGAAAAGAAGAATATCGAACGCGGATGCGCTCATATTCATTCATCCTTTAACAATACGATTGTAACCATCACCGATGTTGCGGGAAATGCGGTGTCATGGGCAAGCTCCGGAGGCCTTGGTTTCAGGGGCTCCAAGAAGAGCACCCCCTTTGCCTCCCAGCAGGCAGCTGAAACCGCGGCAAAAGCTGCGATGGAACATGGCATGAAGACCGTGTCCGTGTTTGTCAAGGGTCCCGGTTCGGGACGTGAGGCTGCGATTCGTGCACTTCAGGCTGCAGGGCTTGAGGTAAGCCTGATCAAGGATGTTACCCCGATTCCTCACAATGGATGCAGACCCCCGAAGAGAAGAAGGGTATAACGAGAGCTTTGTATTTCCATGTTATTCCCCTGCGGAATAGGATATGCAAAAACTGGCAATGATTTAGAAGGAACATACACAGGCTCCGCTTCGTGGAAGAACATCCATGAGAATGCGCAAGGATCAACCAGGGGCCCAAAATGAAAAGGTTACATTAATCGGAGGTGTAAAAACAAATGGCAAGATATACAGGCGCATCTTGTAAACTGTGCCGCCGGGAAGGCCAGAAGCTTTTCCTGAAAGGCGAAAGGTGCTATACCAATAAATGCTCTGTAGACAGAAGGCCATACGCGCCGGGTATGCACGGGCAAAACAACCGCAAAAAGATTTCTGAATATGGCCTTCAGCTTCGCGAAAAACAAAAGGCAAAACGTTTTTACGGCATTTTGGAAAGTCAGTTCAGAAGGTATTATGAAATGGCCATCCGGAAAAAGGGAATTACCGGTGAAATTCTGTTGCAGCTTCTGGAAAGCCGTCTTGACAATGTGGTCCACAGAATGGGTTATGGTTCCTCCAGGGACGAATCCCGCCAGCTGGTTACACACGGTCACTTTTTTGTAAATGGAAGACGCGTCAGCATTCCTTCCTATCTGGTAAAGCCGGGTGATGAAATCATGGTTGCCGAAAGCAGCAGAAAGTCCCCCCGGTTTAAAGACATACTGGACATTACAGGCAGCAAAGTGGTGCCAAAATGGTTGGAGGTTGATCAGGAAAACCTGAAAGGAAAGGTTATTTCATTACCTGCAAGGGAAGACGTAGACCTGCCGATCCAGGAACACCTTATCGTAGAATTGTACTCCAAGTAAAACCGGTATTATAGCAGGGAGGGTCTTTGAATGATAGAAATTGAAAAGCCAAGAATTGAATGTGTTGAAATGGCCGAAGACTACAGCTATGGCAGGTTTGTTGTTGAGCCTCTTGAAAGAGGATATGGGATCACTCTGGGAAATTCCCTCAGGCGCATACTTTTATCATCGCTTCCGGGAGCTTCCGTTGTTTCCATCAAGATAGACGGAGTACTGCATGAATTTTCAACCATTCCCGGTGTCGTGGAGGATGTGACCGAGATTATTCTCAACATCAAGGATCTGGCGATTAAGGTGCATTCCGAAGGACAGAAGGTCATCTATATTGACTACGAAGGTGATGGCGAAATCAAGGCGGGAGATATCAAGACCGATGCAGACGTGGAAGTTTTAAATCCCGATCTTCATATCGCAACCCTAAGCGGGAACAACCGGCTCTATATGGAATTGATGGTTGACACAGGCCGTGGTTATGTGCCGGCGGAAAAGAACAAGCAATCCAATCAACCTATTGGCATCATTCCAATTGATTCCATCTATACCCCGGTTAAAAAAGTGAACTACACCGTGGAAAATACCCGTGTAGGCCAGGTAACAGACTTTGACAAGCTCACGATTGAGGTGTGGACAAACGGAAGCATCCAGCCTGATGAAGCTATCAGCCTGGGCGCCAAGATTTTAAGCGAACACCTGAACCTGTTCATCAACCTGACCGATCACGCACGCAACACCGAAATCATGGTGGAAAAGGAAGAAACTAAGAAGGAAAAGGTACTGGAGATGACCATCGAAGAACTGGATCTTTCGGTACGTTCCTACAACTGCCTGAAGCGCGCCGGTATTAACACGGTTGAAGATTTGATTAACAAGACGGAAGAAGACATGATGAAGGTGAGAAACCTCGGGCGTAAATCTCTCGAAGAAGTGGTTCAGAAAATGGAAGCCCTTGGATTGTCTCTGACCCCGTCTGAAGAAGCATAATGAATCCAAAGGGAGGGGAACCAACATGCCGTGGCAAAGAAAATTGGGAAGACCTACGGATCAGAGAAAAGCCATTCTGAGAAGCTTGGTGTCTTCACTGATACAATATGGAAAGATTGAAACCACCGAAACCAGAGCAAAAGAAGTACAGCCCATCGTAGATAAGCTGATTTCTCTGGCTGTGAAGGAATGTGACAATTTCACCACAAAGCAGGTGAAAATCAGCACAGCGGTTCTGGACAGCAAAGGGAAGAAGATCACCAAAACCAAGAAATCGAAGAACGATAACAGCTATGAAGTAGTCGACAGGGAAGTAAAGACCGAAATGAAACCGGTTGACAGCCCCACCAGACTGCACGCCAGAAAGCAGATGATCTCCTGGCTTTACAAGGCCAAGGACAAGGATGGCAACAACATCAATCTGGCCAACAAGCTGCTCGATGAGATCGGTCCCCGGTTTAAGGAAAAGAACAGAGTGTCCGGGTTTACAAGAACCTACAAGATAGGCCCCAGAAAAGGGGACGCTGCAGAAATGGTCATACTGGAACTGATTAAAGAGTAAGAATTTTGGGGAGAGCGGAGAGATTCGTTCTCCCCTTATTTCATTAGGGGTAAAGCGTTCACCATGAAAGCAATTGTCGTTGAAGACTTGAAATATGAATATTATTCCCGTGGCAATACTTTGCAGCCCATAACCGCTTTGAACAACATTTCCTTCTCGGTGGAAGAAGGTGAGTTTGTAGCGGTCGTGGGCAGAAATGGCTCGGGAAAATCCACCCTGGCAAGGCATCTGAACGGGCTGCTGCTACCTGCAGGGGGCACGGTATCCATTCATGGTCAAACCACCAGTGCACAGGAACTGATCTGGAATATCCGCAGCATTCTCGGCATGGTTTTTCAAAACCCGGATAACCAGCTGGTAGCGACAACGGTTGAAGAGGACGTGGCTTTCGGGCCCGAAAATCTGGGCATCGAACCGTCCGAAATCCGGGAGCGTGTGAAACAGTCCCTGGAGAAAGTAAACATGGAGCAATACATGGAGCATTCTCCCCATATGCTTTCGGGCGGGCAGAAGCAACGGGTGGCGATTGCCGGTGTGATTGCCATGCGGCCGAAATGTATCGTACTGGACGAGGCCACATCCATGCTCGATCCGCAGGGTCGCGAGGATGTGATGAACATTCTTTTAAGGCTGAACCGTGAGGAGAATATCACCATCGTACTGATCACGCATCATATGAATGAAGCTGCCAGGGCTCACCGGATCATCGTCATGGACAAGGGCAGGGTTGTTCTGCAGGGCACCCCCCAGGAAGTTTTCATGCAGGATCAGGTTTTGCAGCAGGCCGGGCTTGATTTACCGCAGGTGTCGGCATTATATCTGGGGGCCTCCAGAGCGGGGTTTGTTGAAAAGGGTAACCTTCCGGTGGTTATGGAAGAAGCTGAAAACCTGTTTTCGAAAGTATTTTTCATGCGGGAAGGTAAAGCCGAGCCTGAAAAACCGGCGGAGCCGCAGCAGGAAAACGAAGATATCATCGACGCTGATAAGCTTTCCTATGTTTATATGCCCAATTCGCCTTATGAACATCAGGCCTTGAAGGAAGTTTCCCTGAAGATCGGCAAAGGGGAGTTTCTGGGGATTATCGGTCACACCGGGTCGGGAAAATCCACGCTGATCCAGCATTTTAACGGCCTTTTATCCGCAACCGAAGGCAATATCCGTGTATCGGGCATCATTCCAAAAGGAAAGGCCCTGAAAGAATTGCGGAGAAAAGTGGGTTTAATCTTTCAGAACCCGGAAGATCAGCTATTCGAAGAAACCGTCGAGAAAGATATTCGGTTTGGTTTGAAAAAATCCGGTTTACCCGAAGAGGAGATCCAGGCACGGGTGGAGCAAGCCATTGCGATAACAGGTCTTTCCCGTGACATTCTGGATAAATCGCCTTTTGAGCTGTCGGGAGGGCAAAAAAGAAGGGTTGCGATCGCCGGAGTGATTGTAATGCAGCCCGATATTCTTGTGCTCGATGAACCCACAGCAGGGTTGGATCCCATGGGAAGCGCAGAAATCTATAAGTTCCTGGAAACTCTTCGCAGCGAAAGGCAAACCACTATCATCATTGTATCTCATACCATGGAAGAGGTGGCACGGTACTGCGATCGTGTCGCTGTGATGGATCACGGCAAACTGGTGATGCTGGAAAAAACCCGCAGGGTTTTCTCTCAGAAAGAAACGCTTGAAAAGCTGGGTCTGAATATCCCGCAGGTGACCGAGCTGTTTTACAGACTGCACAGAAACAATCCGAACATCCGAAGAGATATTCTGACGGTGGAGGAAGGTATTTCAGAACTGAACCGAATGATGGACGGGAACCGGAGGTAGCTTATGCTGAAGAATATCACCATGGGTCAGTACATTCCGGGGAAATCCATTCTGCACCGGGCTGACCCCAGAACAAAAATGATATGGACGATCCTGCTGATGATCATGCTTTTCACGGCGAACAACCCTTATGGGTATGTGATGATGCTCGCGATCACGGTCATTACGCTTGTGGTCAGCGAGGTTCCTGTGAGCTTTACGCTGAAGGGTATACGGCCGCTGTTAGTCATTCTGATCATTACATCTGCGATCAACATTTTTTCATATCCCGGAACGACGGTTTTATTATCCTGGGGCAACATGAAAATAACCCTGGAGGGCATTTTACAGGCAACTACCATTGCCGGACGGCTTTCGCTGATGGTGATCCTGGGATCGATTCTCACGCTGACAACAACGCCTATCGCTTTGACTGACGGTCTGGAAACCTTGCTTGGTCCCTTGAAAAAGTGGAAGATACCCGTTCATGAGATGGCGATGATGATGTCTATTGCGTTGCGGTTTATCCCGACGCTGCTGGAGGAAACCGACAGAATCATGAAAGCGCAGGCCTCCCGCGGCGCGGATTTTGATACGGGCAATATTCTGGAAAAGGCGAAAAGCTTTATCCCTGTTCTGATCCCACTGTTTGTCAGTGCCTTTAAACGGGCTGAAGAGCTTGCGACAGCGATGGAGTCCCGCTGCTACAGGGGGGATGTCGGTCGCACGAGGATGAAGCAGCTTGGGTTTACGAAGGTGGACAGAAATATTCATCTCTTCCTGTTATTGTTTCTGTTGATCTTTATTCTTTCGACATTTGTAATTTAATCTTAACCACAGGTTGTTGCCCGGGGGTGAATCATCGGGTAAAATGGAGATACCTGAGAAATTCATTTGGCACAGGCTACCGGGGAGAACAAAAAGATGTCAAAAAACATATGGATTATTTCATCCGAATATACAGGGCATGGGCATAAAAGCATCGCACAAAGCGTCAGGGAGCAATTCCAGCAACTCGCTCCCGATATGAAGTTGACGGTTAAAAACGGCTTTGCATATGGCGGACGACGGGGCAACATATGGGAGAAAGCCTACTCTCCCGTTACGAAGTATGTCCGCCCTGTATGGAATGCCTGTTTTCAGATTACCTCAAAATATTGTGAACTGACCAATAAGTATGTCACCAATAGAATCAAATCGGCTTTTCTGAAAGAACTGAAAAGGGAAAAACCCGATTTGATCGTTTCAGTACACGGCCTGTTTGTGGGATCGGTTCTTAACGTGGTTCGGAAAGCCGGTCTGGATATACCGGTTGCCGTCATAATTGCCGATCTGGTCACACTTTCCAGGATGTGGGCTGACCGAAGGGCTGATTTGACGCTGTCTCCTACCGAGGAGGCATCCACGCTTTTACAGGAATGGGGCGTGCAGAAGGACAAGATACTGGTGACCGGGTTTCCTGTAAGAGAACGGTTTTACAGGGCAGAATCCGGGGCGGATGCAGAGGCTGCGGCAACTAAAAACCCGTCCATCCTCTTAATCAATGGTTGTGAAAAACCCGAAACCCTCATGCAGATCACCGATAGCATTCTCGGGAAAACCAACGCTGACATGACGATCATCACAGGTCGTGATGAAAGGCTTCGCTGCAGGCTGGAAAAGGAATATGCACGCGAGCCCGGCATCAGAATCCTGGGGTATTGCCAGAACATCGAGGAATACATGTGTTCCCATGACATTCTGATCTGCAGGGGCAGCCCGAATATTCTGATGGAAGCTGTGAACTGCCATATTCCTGTGATCATGTTCGGTGCGCTGCCTGGACAGGAAAAGGACAACCCGGTTTTCATGGAGAAGAACAAGCTTGGCATTCGGGCTGAGAAACCCGAAGAAATATCGCGGAAAGTAAACGAACTATTGAAGGATGGCGGGAAGCTTTTATCTGCAATCCGCATACAGCAGCAAAACTTCAGCAGAAATAATGCCGCCCGCATCATTACCCTTGCATTAATCGATCTATTGGAAAAGACAGGTTCAGAAGGGCCGTCCGAGGTTTTTACGGCCTGACAGGTTGAAAATGAAAAAATTATTCCTATATGCCCGTTATCTCGTTTACCGGGCGTTATACCGAATGAACCCGAAAAAATCCCTGCAGATCTCACTGGAGCTTGCTTTAGTGTATGAACAGCTGGGGTTTTATTTCCGTGCGGCCAGAATTTATTTCAGGGTTATCCGCAGCTTCCCGAAGGATCCAAGGGGTTATTACGGCATCGCCATCCTCCACGATAACAAAAAGCAATACACCGAAGCCATTTCATGGTATAAAAAAGCGCTGGAAGCAAACCCTGAGTTTGTACCTGCGTGGTTTTTCATGGCAAACGCCGTATATGAAGCCGGTGACAAACAACAGTCCATAGAATGCTACCAAAAGGTTATTGCACTGGCACCGACTAATTTCTGGGCTCACAACAATATTGGTTCCATTTATGAAGAGGAAGGCAAAAACACCGAAGCCCTGCATTATTTCAGAAAAGCGCTGGAGATAGTGCCCGGCCATCATAAAGCATTATTCAATATCGGTGTTGTCCTGTCCAAAATGGGATACGAGCAAAAAGCGCAGGAATACTATTGGGAATCGATTCGCGGCTACAACCGTTACCCATACAGCTTTTTGAATCTGTCATTGCTGTATAAAAAGGAAGAACAGCTCGACCGCGCCATCGTGGTGATCAGTGAAGGAATCCGATGCAATCCCAACGCTTCCTTCCTGTATTATAACCGGGCGTGCTATCTGGCCATCGCAGGAAATGCGGACGATGCGTTCATGGATGTGGTGCGTGCCGCAAAGCTGAACCCGTCGTATATCAGCTATGCGGAAAGCGATGAGGATCTGGAAACCGTCAGGAAGCTTCCGGGTTATGAAGCTCTAAAAAAACTACTGCGGCAGGAACAAAAGGATGAATGATTTTTATTACAGTGAAAAACCACAATCGGAGATTCGCGAGAAAGAATTTCAGGTGACCTGGAAAAATAAAACCCTTCATTTCATATCGGTCAGCGGCGTATTCTCCTTTGAAGATCAACTGGATAAAGCATCACGGCTTTTGATTGAAAATTATGCCCCTTCAGGGAATTCAGTGCTGGATATGGGGTGCGGGTACGGGGCTATCGGTCTTTTTCTGAAAGCGCTGTATCCTCAGTTGGTGATGACATTAACCGATATCAATGAAAGAGCCGTTGAATACACGCAAAAAAATGCCCAGCGGAACAATTTGTGGGTGAAAGTGCTAAAAAGCGATCTTTATGAAGTGCTTAACGGCAACCGCTTTCACGATATTGTTACAAATCCGCCGGTTGCCGCTGGAAAAAAGGTTGTCACACAGCTGATTCAAGAAGCTAAAGCACATTTGCACCCGGGCGGCGCCCTCTGGCTGGTGGCCTTTCACAATAAAGGCGGATCCACCTTTAAAAAGATCATGGAAGAAACCTTTGGAAATGCTGAAGATATTGAAAAGCAGAGCGGGATACGGGTATACCGCTCCATCTTGCAGGAACCGGGTAAATAAGCAAATCACCTGCTAACTCTCTGTAATCAGTGTGCGAGAAATTCATCATCAGCATTCATCTTTACTTTTTTCTGTCTCGGACGTAGAATAGGGTAATGACACGGCTGAAAGAAGCCCAATGTGAGGTAGATATGAATTCCAAGGAAAGAACTCTGGGTGTTTTGTCTGCGGGGATCTCCTATGTGATGTGGGGCGTTCTGCCTGTATATTGGAAGGCTCTTCAAAGCATACCGCCAATTCTGATATTGGCTCAGCGGATCTTTTGGTCCTTTGCGATGCTGCTCATCTATATAATCCTATCAGGGAAGATGAAGCAGGTAAAGGAAGCCTTTCAGAAGAAGCGGGATATGGGGATCGTTCTGAGCTGCGCTGTTCTGATCACCATCAACTGGGGCACCTATATCATAGCGGTAAACACCGGGCACATTGTAGAGTCCAGCATGGGATACTACATTAATCCTCTTGTGTCCATCCTGCTGGGCGTAACCGTTCTGAAGGAAAAGCTGAGTTTGAGTAAAGTGATAGCCCTGGTGTTGGCTGCCCTTGGCGTGGGCTTCATGGTTATACAGTATGGGAGCGTTCCGTGGATCTCGTTGATCCTTGCCTTTACCTTCGGTTTTTACGGCCTGCTGAAGAAGCTGACGGGCTTTGAAAGCGGCATTGGGTTATTCCTTGAAACAGTGTTTCTTGCACCCTTTGCCCTTGGATATATTCTGTTTATGCAGTTCACAAACGGGGCTTCCTTTGGGACGGGGCCTTTACATATTCCAGTTCTGCTGATCGGTTCAGGCCTTATAACCGCTACCCCGCTGCTTTTATTTGCCTTTGGAGCCAAAAGGACCGAACTGTCCACAATCGGCGTACTGCAATATTTATCACCTACGTTTATGCTGATCCTGGGGGTATTCGTGTACGGGGAAAGCTTCTCACCAGCGCACCTTGTCAGCTTCGCGCTGATCTGGATTGGGATGGCTGTATACTTTATCTCCCTGTTCAGTAAAGGCAAAAGGATTGAGGGACAAACCGAAAACAAGCTGGCAGCCTGACGAAAGGTTATTTTCTGTGCTTCTATTTCCTTCAATGCTCTGAGTTTAGTATCTGGAAAACTGAAAGTTGGTTCACAGATGTTTTTGCTTTTTGTTTCAGCCTTTGTCATAGGCTTATCGGGAGCAATGATGCCGGGCTCCCTGCTGACATACACAATACGGAAATCCCTTTCTGCGGGGCCGCGTGCCGGGTTTATTATTACCGCCGGGCATGCGCTGCTGGAATTCGCTCTCGTGATCGTGATTTTCCTGGGCTTTGACAGGCTGCTTCAGGCCGAACCGATACAAATCGGCATCGGGATCATCGGAGGAATTCTTCTTGCCTGGATGGGGCTGGACATGATCGTGAGTTCCATGAAAAACAAGGTTTCGGTACAGACCGATCAGGAGCAGGCCCGTTCAGGAAACATGCTCCTGTCCGGCATTCTGATATCGGCGGCCAACCCCTACTTTTTATTATGGTGGGCTGTTGTTGGCCTTGGGTTCATTATGCAATCTTATGAAACCTTTGGTCTGGCCGGTGTAGCGGTTTACTATTTTGGCCATATTACCGCCGACATTGGCTGGTATGGCCTGGTGTCCGTCGTGGTTGGAAC
>JAEZBW010000281.1 GCA_023426765.1 Bacillota bacterium | reverse complement strand
ATCATGAAAATCAACACTTCTTCCATTCAAATGGAGGCTGCCTCTTATTCGGCAAGAAGGCAGTCTACCACCGAACAGCTACAGGTTTGGGGAGACATCCCCGCTGCCAATGAAGAACCGAATGCCTGGGTATCCGTTGACCTTTCCGAACAGGGAAAACAGTTGTCCGCCAGCATTCAGGAAACGAACGCTCCCGATGATGCTCTTTATTTACTTTCAGATAAGGAAAAAGATAAATTACAGCTATTAACCGATTTTATCTATCTTCTGACCGGTAAAAGAATTAAGTTTGTCATTCCCAAAGAACTGAAGAAATTACCGGCTGTGGAATATTCAAACAACCAGAGGCCTGTTGCCGCTCAACGGCAGGGCTGGGGTATCTCCTATCATTTTTCTGAAACCATCCAGGAACAGGAGCATATGTCCTTTCAGACCAGGGGAACCGTTAAAACAGAGGACGGGCGCGAAATCCAGCTGGATCTCAAGCTGAATATGAGCCGATCCTTTGCATCGCACACCGACATCACCTTTAAAGCCGGTGATGCCTTAATCGATCCGCTGGTGATAAACCTGAAGGGAGCAGGCGCTTCTCTGGGCAGCAAAAGCTATGAATTTGACCTGGATGCAGACGGAAAAATGGATCGCATTGCCTTTACCAATGCCGGCAGCGGCTTTTTGGCGCTGGACAAAAACAAAAACGGCATTGTGGATAACGGGAAGGAATTGTTCGGGCCTTCCATGGGGAATGGATTCGCTGAATTGGCCATTTATGACGACGACCAGAATGGATGGATCGATGAAAACGATGACATTTACAAGGATCTTGCCATCTGGATGCGGGAAGATGGCGGTGAACCCAAGCTTGTGGCATTGGGTCAGGCAGGCGTGGGAGCTATTTATCTGGGGCATGTGGAAACACAGTTTGCATTGAAGGATTCTGCCAATGATACCCTGGGGCAGATTCGGCAGTCCGGCGTGTTTCTCTTTGAGAATGGTACCGTCGGAACCATTCAGCATGTAGATCTGGCCATATAACCTGAAACTAAAAAGGATTGGCATTTCGTAATGGTAATGCCAATCCTTTTGCATTATTGGTGGTATTTCGCCGTCCATTCCTGGAACGGCAGGTTCTCCTTATGCCTTGCCGACATGATGTCCTCCTGTGTCTGGTATCCATTATCAATCCCGCTGAAATGAGCATCGTGGCTTAAGTCGTTTTTCGCAAGTGGGGCATGACCGATAAGCACATCTGCAATCTCGGTCATTGTGGTATTATCTTTGCCGGGTTTCTTCTCCATTTCATCCCTCTTTTCCGCGATTTTGATTTGTTCCGGAGTGAACATAACATATCCGGGCAGTCATAAAATTATTATGCCCGGATTTTCTTTATTTTATCCGAATCGAAATTGCGGAAAAAATTGTCCAACCAAAAAATAACAGGCGGGGATTCCCCGCCTGTCGGTAAACAACTTTGCCTTTTTATTTGTACATGGAATCATAGTTGTTCTTTTCCTTTTGAATAAAGGTAAGATTGATTCCGTTAATAAATTCTTCGTTGGTTTTGGTTTGCACCAGCCGGTTCACAATCATTTCAGTAACTTCGGCCGTGCCCATGTTGCTCATGGCCTTGCGGATGGCCCAGATGGCTTCAAGCTCACGCTGGCTGAGCAGCAGCTCTTCGCGGCGGGTGCCCGAACGGTTGATGTCCAGCGCCGGGAATATCCGTTTTTCAGACAGTTTTCTGTCAAGATGCAGTTCCATATTGCCCGTTCCCTTGAACTCTTCATAAATGACATCATCCATGCGGCTGCCCGTATCGATCAGGGCTGTGGCAATAATCGTGAGGCTTCCTCCGAATTCGATGTTTCTGGCCGAACCGAAGAAGCGTTTGGGCTTGTGCAGCGCACCCGGATCAAGACCGCCGGACAAGGTTCTGCCCGTAGGCGGGATGGTCAGGTTATACGCCCTGGCAAGACGGGTGATGCTGTCGAGCAGGATAACGACGTCCTTTTTCTGTTCCACCAGCCGTTGTGCGCGTTCAAGCACCATCTCCGCCACCTTGATATGGTGTTCGGGCAGTTCGTCGAAGGTGCTGTAGATAACGTCACCCTTGATGGATCGCTGCATGTCGGTAACTTCTTCGGGACGCTCATCGATCAGCAGAACGATCAGTTCGATATCGTTATATTTTTGCGTGATGGCATTGGCTATTTTCTTCAGCAGAATCGTTTTACCTGCCTTCGGCGGAGATACGATTAAGCCCCTCTGGCCTTTGCCGATAGGAGCAATCAGATCGATCAGCCTGGGAGAAAGCTCTTTGGGTTCGGTTTCAAGGGTGATTCGCTTATCCGGAAAGATGGGCGTCAGCTGTTCAAAGGGCTTGCGCCGCTGCGCAACGTCGGGAGTATCCCCATTGACCGACAGAACATATAAGAGCGCCTGAAACTTTTCGCCTTCTTTTTGAATTCTTCCCTTCCCAACAATTCTGTCACCGGTTTTTAAGTTGAACCGTCTGATCTGAGAAGGAGAAACATAGATGTCACGAGGCCCTGACAGATAATTGTGACCTCTGAGGAAACCATAGCCGTCGGGTAATACTTCCAGAATGCCGCTGACGGGTTCATCGCTTTCAAGCCGCGATAAATCCTTGTTGTAGCCCATTCTGTTGTTTTCTCTGAAATCCCTGCCATTTTCGGGCCTTTCGGCTGACAATTCCCTGTCTTCGGGCAGATTTTCAGCCGAATATTCCGGTGTGATCATTTCTCTGCTTTGTTCCGGGAATGGAACCTCTTCTTCCTGCCTGACGGCTGTGTCGGAAGCTTCTTCCCTGATCTGGCTTTCTTCCATCAAAGGAGACTGTGCTTCCACCGATTGTGTTTCGGAATCCTGTTTTTGTTCTTCCTGGCTTTCATCGGCAGCGGGGCGACCCCTTCTGACGGCCTTTCTGATAACGGGTTCTCTGAAACGGGTGCTTCTGTATTCCTGCCTGGGAGGTTCCTCCGCTTTATCGGCCTCGGGGTCGGGTTGTTTCTGTTCGGGGCTGCCGTTCTGTTCGGGTTCCTCGGATTCCTTTATTTTTCTGGGTCTCCCCGGTCTTTTTTGTACTATGTTCTGCGAGGGCGCAGCCGATCCTTCAGCTTGTTCGCCTGCAGCAATAATTTTCTCGATTAATTCCTGCTTTCTGTAACGAGTGATACTCTTAACCCCCATTACTTTGGCAATATACCTTAAGTCCTCCAGGCTCTTGCCTTGCAGTTTCGTATTTTCTTCCATGACACACCGCCTTATTTTGTTTTCACCTTTGAAATTAATGGATTGGTGTATATTTCATAAACCAATTGATTATCCGATGGAATATTGTATGGGATCAAACCAATATTGGACACCCACATGCCGAAATCGGGTTCCAACCCTGTGCCCGCTGCCCGTATGAAGCCGGGAACAAAAGCACGTTCAGCTTTCATACATAAATCATATTAAAAAATAATTTATTTGTGAATAATTTCCCTCAGCATTTTTCATACCATTCATCAGAATTAACGATCATTTACCCTGTTGGTCTGAGACTGAAGCGTATTCTGTGCCGAACTCTGCATATCCAAATAAATTGTATCAAGTAACTGCGAAGTATTCTAATTCCGCATACCAAAACCTGATCCGAAAGAGAGCAAAGCTTTGTTATACTCTATTCTGTTCATGTTGGTTGGGTAGTATCCATGATTCTTTGGGAAGTCAGATGCTATAGTTAAAAACCCGTTTTTTTATGGATTTTTTAAATTATAGACAGAAAAACCAATTAAGATACATCCTCGGGAAATAGCTGAATCGCTGGTATTTGGTAATTTTACTATAACAGCTAAACAAACCCGCTGTCAAGCCCCACTGCTAAAATATCACGCTTTTCTATCGTTACTGGTTACTGTTCACAGGCAGCCCCTGAAAGCCATCCGCGGGACCTGTCTATTCATCCACGATATCCAGTTTCAAGCCGGTCTTTGCAGCGAACTGAAGGATATTTTCAGGAACTTCGGTTTTGGGTTCCTTCTTTTCCTTTTTGTCTGCTTTAAACAGCTCGGCCTGGAGATCTTTTCCCGTTAAGGAGCAGATCATGCGCGTAATGATGTCCATATTTTCAGTTTTACTTAAAATCTGTTTCTGGTAAACCTCTTCCTCCGGAAGGATAATCCATACGGTGTTTTGATCCTTCCATACCGCCCGCGCATCGCTTAAATAGCTGAAAATGGCCATATGCTTGTTCTTTCTAAGCTCTTCCATTACGTCACCCCATTGGGCGAAGGGCGTTTTATCAGCGGCCGCAGCAGTGATTTGAGGTTTGCTTTGCTGCGGCGCCGGTTTTTTCTCACCGGCAGGCGGTACGGCATCCGTCGTTTTCCCGGCCGCATAAGCCGCAGGCGTAGCCCTGACAGGTGACTGACCTGATGCGATACCTTCCTCCAGCCTTCGGATCCTCTGCTCTAACAGTTTGATCTGATCCGACAATTTGTCCTCGTCCCGGTTCATCTCTCTTTCACAGATCCGAAGGAATGCCATTTCGAGCAGTATCCGGGGGCTTGAACTCCAGCGGATTCCGGATTCCAGATCGGACAGCTCGCGTACTGCCATCAGTGCTTCGGTAATGGAAAGCTTTCCGGCCAGCACCGGAACCCTGGCCCTGTCTTCTCCGGTCATGGACAACAATGGTTCAATGCTGTTTCCCGCTTTATAAACAAGAATATCCCTGAACAGCTGTATCATGCCCTGTAAAAACTGGCCCGGATCCTTGCCGTCGGCTATCAGCCGGTCGATAGCTTCAACCGCTCCCTTCGCGTTGCGATCGATCAGATCGTCGGCTGTACTTAGAATCAGCAGGTTGGGTGCGACACCGATGATTTCATGGACATCTTCCAGTTCCAGTGGATTTTTGCCGGTGGCAATACATTGGTCCAGAATACTGATGCCATCCCGCAAAGCACCTTCAGAAAGGGATGCAATAAAAAATGCCGCTTCCTTTGCAAGGGTGATGTTGGCTTCCTGGGCAACATACATCAGCCTTTGAACAATTCCGGCGGGTGAAATACGCCTGAAATCAAAGCGCTGACACCGGGACAGCACTGTGGCAGGCAGCTTGTGAGGTTCCGTGGTTGCCAATATGAACATGACATGCTGCGGCGGCTCTTCCAGGGTTTTTAACAGAGCATTGAATGCACCGGTGGACAGCATGTGCACCTCATCTATGATATATACTTTTTTACGTGCATGGGTAGGGGTGTAGACCACTTCATCGATAATGCCCCGAACGTTGTCGACGCTGTTGTTTGAGGCCGCGTCTATTTCGATGACATCAAGGATTGTACCCTCCAGAATCCCCCTGCACACGGTGCATTCGTTACAGGGGTTGCCCTGTCTGGGCTGAAGGCAGTTTACAGCACGAGCGAAGATTTTTGCCATAGTGGTCTTGCCCGTCCCGCGCGTTCCGCTGAAAAGGTAAGCGTGGGTTGTGTTCCCGGACAGGACAATATTCTTCAGCGTGTTGACAATATGCTGTTGTTCAACGACATCATCAAAATTCTGCGGCCTGAATTTTCGGTATAATGCCTGATGCGCCACGAAAACACCTCATTTCCCTTACCATTCGCCCAGCTTCAGGGGCATAAACGCCAGATGATCGGCTGAAACCAGATGGTACCGAACACCGTTTAAATCGCCCTCTGCGGCATTCTGACACTTTCTTCCGTGCAGGTGACCATAGATGCAAATATCAACGTGAAATTGGTTCAGAAGGTCAGCGAAGCCTGTTGGCTTTCCCTTTGAACTGAAGGGCGGATAATGCAGCATGGCGATGATCGTCCCGCCGAACCCCTCGGTTTCCTTCAGTGAAAGCTTCAGCCGCTCCAGTTCCCGCAAATATATTTTCTCATCCTCGGATGTGAACCCTTCATCCTCCGGGTTTTTCCAGCCTCTCGATCCTGTGATCGCCACATTGCCGAAAAAACAGGCGTTATTCTGGAGAAAGGAGATGCTTTTCAGGTTTTCTCTCACCAGATAATCGTTCAGTTTATTCCTGGTTGTCCACCAATAATCATGATTTCCCTTTGTAATGATCTTTCTTCCCGGAAGCGATTCAATATATTGAAAATCGGGGCCCGCATCATTCAGGTACGTCACCCAGGATATGTCGCCGGGAAGCAAAACCAAATCGTCCGCAGAAACAGTCTGTTGCCAGTTTTCGCGGATACGGCGCATATAATCCTCCCACCCGGAACCAAAAACGTCCATCGGTTTATCTTCGGCCAGGGCGAGGTGTAAATCGGATATGGCATAAATTCGCATCGTTACACTTTTCCTTTGGGATCCATGATCGCAAACTTGATAATGCCCTCTACCGCCGTATGATCCTCCACCGAGGCCCTTACCTTCACCTTACCGACGCCGCGGCGATATGCAGTAAATTCGGCCTCGAGCTTTAATGTGTCTCCGGGAACAACCTGACGTCTGATCTTCAGATCATCTATCCCAGTAAACAGCGGCAGCTTGCCTTTGTTTTCCTCCATCATCAGCCCCGCGACACAGGCAGTCTGCGCCAGGGCTTCGATCACCAGCACGCCCGGCATGATGGGGAAGTCGGGAAAATGACCCTGAAAGAAGGGTTCGTTCACCGTCACGTTTTTAATCGCCACCGCACGGGTTACAGGTTCCAGCTCCACTTCCAAAATTTTATCTATCAGCAGAAAAGGGTACCTGTGCGGAATGATTTCCTTGATTTGTTTTAAGTCCAGTGACTGTTTTTCCATGCTTCCAATCTCCTGCTTCATTTGCCAAAACCGGCAATTCCGTTTAAAACAACTTCGGCATTAATCCTGATCCCAGTTGTGATAGATGTTTTGCACATCATCCAGGTCTTCCAGCTTTTCAATCAGTTTTTCCATATTTTCAACCATATCAGGATCCTTCAATTCTGTGGTAGTCTGCGGAAGCATGGCTACTTCAGCCGTTTCAAAATGATACCCTTCCTTTTCCAGGGTCTCTAGAACCTTGGAAAAATCATCGGGTTCGGTGATGACCTCGCAGTATTCCTCTTCACCGGTAACGTCGAGGGCACCGGCTTCCAGTGCTGTCATCAGCAATTTGTCCTCGTCAAAGCCCTTTGTTTTTTCTATGATAAACTGGCCCCTTTTGTCAAACATAAAGGATACGCAGCCATTGGTGCCCAGGTTTCCCCCATACTTGTCAAACACGTGACGCACATCCCCTGCCGTACGGTTTCTGTTATCAGTCAGCGTTTCAACAATGACCGCAACACCGCCGGGCCCGTAACCTTCATACAGGATCTCCTCGTAGTTGTCACTGCCTGACTCTCCGGAAGCTTTTTTGATGCTTCTGGCAATATTGTCATTGGGGACATTATTTGCTTTCGCCTTGGCGATAATATCCTTCAGCCGTGCATTGGCATTCGGATCAGGCCCACCGGCTCGAACTGCGATTGCAATTTCCCTTCCCAGCTTTGTAAATACCTTTCCCCTCTGGGCGTCGGTTTTTTCCTTCTTGTGTTTAATGTTTGCCCATTTGGAATGACCGGACATAATTCCACCTCAATTTCAATTCAACTCTGCTCGGACATAACGTCCAATACTTATTTTCTCATTAACCCCTGCAAATTTCAACTCAGATAATTTCCCTTTTCATCAAAATTCACAAATGTTTTTTCATACCGCGTTATTTTTGCCTGACCTGCGGTGATTTCAGCCATTTCCTTTTCAAAATGATCCATATTTTCAGGTTCGATCAAAAGGCTTATCTGTACAATTTCCGAAAAATCCGTGCCGGATACGGCATATCCGTTTGCAGCCAATACATTTTGTACTTTTCCGTAAAGGGTATAATCAATCTGTAAGGCTGTTTTTACACATTGCTTGCGCAGCAGGATGCCCGCATCGTCAAGCCCCGCCGCGGCTGCCTTTCCATATGCACGGACAAGGCCGGAAGCGCCGAGAAGGATTCCGCCGAAATACCGAACCACGATGACGAGCACATTGGTAAGCTCCCTTTTCCGGATGGCTTCCAAAATAGGCAGCCCGGCAGTTCCTGAAGGTTCTCCGTCATCCCCGAACCTCTGTGCCGTTGTTTCGGAGTCTATACTATAAGCATAACAATGATGTCTCGCATCCCAGTACTTCTTTTTCAGGTCGGACAGCAGATTCTGCACCTCTTCTTCGCTGCTGACCGGATACGCCCAGGCCAAAAATCGGGAACGCTTTTCCTCATATTCGCCGCTCCCCGTTTTCAGAACCGTACGATAACAGGTTTGCATACCCTTCATGTATGATCACGGAATCATACATACCTCCTTTTCGGAATTCCCAACACGGTAAATCCACTGCGGTAAACGTTTGCGAAGCTGTCATTCTGAGCGCAGCGAAGAAT
>JAEZBW010000276.1 GCA_023426765.1 Bacillota bacterium | reverse complement strand
GAGCAGGCTATCTATCAAAACGGAAAAAAACTGGACGGTTCACTGCCGGTTGCGACCATTAACGGAAACACGATGGTTCCCCTGTCCAAAACCGCAAACGCCTTTGGCTATACCGTTGCCGTAAAGTCCGACAATAAGACGATCACCATACAATTCAGCAATAAAACCGACACCAGCGCTGTGGTCAAAGAAACAAAGGTGTCGGGCAGCGTCAGTAGAATATCTTACTATCCTGAAACCGGAAGGGAAATTATTCTGGTTGAAACCTCCGCAAAGGAAGTTGCAAACCATTATGTCATAAAACCTGCGGAGGGCAATCCCTTTTACCGTCTTTGCGTCCAAATTAAAAATGCAGATATTGATAACGCCGGTGCGATGGATGTTTATGCCGGTTCGGTGCAGCAGGTACGTTATGCGCAGGCGGACGCGGCAAAGCATCTGGCAAACGTCGTCATCGAGGTGGATCATCAGCCTGAGTATTCGGTGAGCGTTATATCCGGCGGAATTCAAATCGCCATTGTTTCCGATAAAACCCCGGAGAACTCTGCGGATTTGAACCCTACGCCGCAGCCAACAAAAGCGCCGGAACCCACAAAGGCACCTCAGCCAACAAAGACTCCAAATCCCACAAATGCGCCGTCACCTACACAGGCGCCGAACCCTCCGGCCAACACGCAGCCAACCCCGAAACCAACCGTAACGCCTGCTCCTGCGAAAGAGCCTGCAGCCACCCCGACTCCGCAGCCCATCCGCCAGGTTGGCAACGGCGCGATTTATTACACCATGGAGGGAAATGACTGCATCATTGTGCTGGAAGGTGTGGATCTGCCGGCGCAAATGAAACAAAACCCGGACAAATATTCCATGGAATACCGCACCATCGAAAAGATGCTTCAACTGAGGCTTCCTTTTTCCACCGATTTTAAAACGGATGTCTTACCCGGAAACTCCCTGCTGAATGGCATTATCACCTTCAGCAGCAATATGCGTCAGGAAGTGAATATCCGGATATCCGGAAGAGATGCCTTAAATTATACGCTGGCATCCGGTGACAACAGCAGTACGCGGATCACCATAAGAGCAAACGGTGAGCTAGCCCAGACAACGCAGCCGCAACTGCCGCAAACACCAACGCAGGCTCCTCAGCCAACCCCAACACCGTCGCTTAAAACCACACCAACACCAACCCCCGCTGCACCCAAGGCTACTCCTGCACCTTCCATAACACCAGTTCCAACGAAGGCACCGTCAACAGACCAGCTTGCCAGCAGGGGAGAAGGCGACAGATCCGGCACCGTATCCTATGTGGCGGGTTCAGATTCGATCATCATTGATGCTGTAGCCCTTGATAGCTATCGGGTGTTCCGGCTGAGCGATCCGGCCAGGATTGTCATCGACCTTTATCAAAACGTAATCGATTCCCGGGAACTGGATGTTCCAGCCGGACGCATGTATACAAAAATCCGCACCGGGCAGTTTGAAACAACCACTGCGAGGATTGTTCTGGACCTGAACGAGGAGCATGACTGGGATGCTGTAAAGAACGGCAACAGGCTGACGGTTTCGCTGAAACCGTCGGGTCTTAAAAACATGTCCTTTCTCAGCCAGGCACAGGGAGCGTCCCTGATCCTGAAGGGCCCCGGTATCAGGCAAAAAATCGAGCAGAATATGGCCGAGATCACCACCAGTGACGACAAGGCTTCAAAAACCTTCGCGTTTGTCTTTGTCAACGGGCTGATCGACCTGGGCAGCGGCAAGCTGACAGTTGGCGACCGTGTGATGAAAGCGGCGCAGACCCTCACCTCCGGAAAAAATGCATTTCTTGTGATTGAAAGAGAAAATGCAGAGACCACATACAAGTTCCGCTTTACAGACTCCGACGACATGGTTATTATTGAACCTGCCAATGCGACAGGCGTACCGGGAAGTAACACCGGTATTCCGGGGGGCAACACCGGCAATACCGGAACCAATACCAACAACCCAGGAAGTAACGGCGGAACGACAGGGAATAACGGAACTCAGGCTGGAAACAACAATGATAGTAAACCAGCTGCTACTCCAACGCCTGCACCTGTAAAAACAGGCAAGCTCATTGTGCTCGATGCCGGCCATGGCGGGAATGACCCCGGAGCGACCTACGGCAATAATGAAAAGTGGTATAACCTGGATATCGCCAAACGCGTGGAGGCTATTCTGGTGGCAAACGGTGTAACGGTTAAGCAGACCCGCACCACCGATGTGTTTGTCGGATTGGATGAAAGGGCGAATATGGCGAATGACTGGAAGGCCGACCTTTTCGTCAGCATACATAATAACGCATTCTTCGATAAAAACATGAATGGCACGATGACCTTCTTCTATACCGGCAGCTATAGAGGAAAGGAATATGCCACGATCATCCAGAATGATCTGCTGAGGAACCTCGGCTCGAAGGATTTGGGAGTGAAATCCAACACCTTTGTCGTCATCAAGAAAACCAAGATGCCGGCAGTTTTGGTGGAGTTCGGCTGCCTGTCCAATGATGCCGAACGTGCAAAGCTGGACACAGAGGAGTACAGGCAGAAGGCGGCTGAATCGCTGGCAGAAAGCATTCTGAAGATCATCCCGAAGCTGGAATAAAATCTTTGGCTGCGTTTAGAAAGACAGAAACTGTGGTACATTCATAACAATGACAGCTTAAATAGTAACAATTCATAAAAAATTCAAAGGAATTCATCCATTCTTTTGATTTTTTTATGTTGATGATTATGGTAATATGGTTGAAGAGTATTTTTTCGCAGATATACTCAAACTATAGCAGACAAAAACCCAACCGGGTGATATAAGAAACGCTTTACTATGGAACGATGAAAGGAAATAACGGTATGTCACGTTTGGATGGCAGAAAAGACAATGAGCTGAGGAAGGTGAAAATCACCAGGAACTATATAAAATATGCCGAGGGCTCGGCCTTGGTTGAATATGGGAACACAAAGGTCATCTGCACTGCCTCGCTGGACGACAAGGTGCCGCCGTTCCGGAAGGGAACGGGGGAAGGCTGGGTTACCGCCGAATACAGCATGCTTCCCCGCGCAACACAGGTCAGAAATATGCGCGACATCGGAAAGCTGAAGCTGAATGGCCGTGCAAATGAGATCCAGCGCCTGATCGGACGCTCGCTGCGGTCGGTGGTGGATCTGAAGCTGCTTGGCGAACGGACGATCCTGATCGACTGCGATGTGATACAAGCCGACGGCGGAACCAGGACTGCGTCCATTACCGGCGGGTTTATTGCGCTGATGGATGCCTGCAGCTGGCTGCTGGATAAGAAAGTAATATCCGAAATTCCCATACAGCGCTTTGTCGCTGCTGTCAGCGTTGGCCTGGTGAACGGCCGGGAGCTTTTGGATCTTTGCTATGAAGAGGATTCCAACGCGACCGTTGACATGAATGTTGTGATGACCGACGCCGGACAGCTGATAGAGGTTCAGGCTACCGGTGAAATGTCCCCGTTTTCAAGGCAGTCGATGAATACCATGATGGATTTGGCCGAGAGCGGTATCCGGGAACTGATCGACATTCAAAGGATGGCATTGATGGAGGGCTTTAAATAGCCGATGGAAAAACTGGTCATTGCATCGAAAAACAAGGGAAAAATGAACGAGATCAAGGATATCCTGAAGGATCTTCCCTTCGAAATCATTTCAATGAAGGACGCAGGGTATGATTTTGAAATAGAAGAAAACGGGAATACTTTTGATGAAAACGCCATGCTGAAGGCACAGACCCTTTTCAGGCATACCGGAGGCATGGTTCTGGCTGACGACAGCGGGCTGGAGATTGATTTTCTGAATGGCGCGCCCGGTATTTATACAGCCCGATTCGCAGGAGAACAGGCCAGCCAGCAGGAAAAGAACGAAAAAATCGTCGGCCTCTTGTCCGGAGTGGACAGCCCATACAGAACGGCAAGGTTTGTCTGCTCCATCGCTTTTGTTTCCAGTGAAAGAAGCTTTACCGTCAATGGCACCGTGGAGGGGATCATCGCCGAAAAACCAGATGGTTCAGCCGGTTTCGGGTATGATCCGATTTTTTTTATGCCCGGATATGGCAAAACCATGGCACAGCTGCACGATTCGGTGAAAAATGATATCAGCCACAGAGCCCGGGCCTTGAATAAACTGCGGGAAGAACTGGAAAAAAAATACTTGAAAACTTGAACACAGGCAGGAATTTTCTTTTATGATAAAGCTATTGGTGATGAGCGACACCCACGGAGATACCTCGCTCGCAGAAAAGGTGCTGAAAAAGCATCAGGACGCAGACATCGTCATTCACCTTGGAGATTATTTCAGAGATGCTGACCGGCTGCATGAATTATATCCGAAAATTCGGTTTGAGACTGTATATGGCAACAGTGATTACATGATCGGCGAAGTTCCCATCGAAAAGCTGCTGGAAATTGAAGGCCAGAGGGTTTTGCTGACCCATGGCCACCGGTATTCGGTAAAATGGGGAATAGACAGGCTTCATGCAAAGGCTCAGTATGAGAACATCCAGCTGCTGCTGTTTGGTCATACGCATATATCGCAGATGGAATACGGGCCGGGGTACATCCTCGTAAACCCTGGAAGCATCTCCGATCCCCGCGGAGGCGATGATGAAACCTATGCTGTCGTGATCATAGATCACGCCAAAATAAACGTTGAGCTGATGCATGCAGTCTAATCCGAAGAGAAGGAAAGGGGTTCACCTTGCACATCTATTTCGATAACAGCGCTACAACCGCGATATATCCGGAAGCTCTGGCAGCGATGAATGATGTTTACACATCCCTTTACGGCAATCCGTCATCGCTGCATAAAATGGGCAGTGATGCCGAGAAAGCGCTGCAAAAATCCAGGGAAACCATTGCAAAAACGCTTGGGGCCTCCGAACAGGAAATATACTTCACCTCCGGCGGAACCGAGTCGAACAACTGGGCTATTAAAGGGGTTTGCCGGGCGAATAAAAAGAGGGGAACGCATGTCATCACCTCGGCCATCGAGCACCCATCGGTGCTGGAATGCTTTACATACCTTGAAACCGAAGGGTTTTCAACTGAGATCATGCCGGTAGACAGCGATGGTCTGTTAAACCCCGAAACAATCAGTACCAGGGTTCATGCCGGAACCACTCTGGTCAGTTTTATCCTGGTGAATAATGAGACCGGCGCCATCCAGAATGCCGGGGAATTAATCCGGGCTATCCGGCTTAAAAACCCGAAAACTCTCATCCATATGGATGCTGTTCAGGCTTATGGCAAAATTCCCATTAACCTGGCCAGATTGGATGCCGACCTTGTGTCGTTATCCTCCCATAAAATTCACGGCCCGAAAGGCTGCGGAGCTTTATTCATCCGAAGGAACACCCACATACTGCCGGTTTTGCATGGCGGCGGGCAGGAGAAGAAGCTGCGGTCGGGTACTGAAAATGTTCCGGCTGTTTGTGCTTTTGCGCTGGCCGCGGAGATCATTCACAATCGTATGGAAACGAACAGTAGCAATGCGAAAAAAATAAAAAGCATCATCACCGAAGGCCTGGGCCGGATGTTTGAACCCGGTCAATATATCATCAACTCTCCGGAAAATGGTTATGAGGGGATTTTAAATATTTCCTTTCCCAGGGTGAAGGCGCAGGTGCTGATGCACCATCTGGAAGCCGGGAATATATTCGTTTCGGTGGGTTCGGCCTGTTCATCCCACAAGAACGCGTTCAGCCATGTATTAAAAGCCATGAACCTTCCGAAGGAAAACATCGAAGGAGCCATTCGCCTCAGTTTTTCGGGTATGAATACCGAACAGGAAGCCGTCCGTTTTTTGGATGTGATACAAAAAATCATACCTGTCATCCGGTACTGAAGGATATATAGAAACGAGGAGATGTTTTTTTACTTTCAGACGATAGATATGTAACCATATGAGGAAACAGACCTGATAAATTAAAACGAAAGTAAATAAGAGACAGTGGGCGGTTAAGATTGCGGGATACAAAGCTATCCTTAGCCTGATGAGGAAGCAGACCCGATAAATCAAAACGAAAGTAAATAAGAGACAGTGGGCGGTTAAGATTGCGGATACAAACCTATCCCTTGTCTGATATGGAAACTTCCCCTGTCCTGAAGAAAGTGAGAGAACGATGGATACGGTAATTCTTGTACGTTATGAGGAAATTTTTCTGAAGGGTTTAAACCGGCCTGTTTTTGAAGCCAAATTGATGAAAAACATGAAAAGAGCGCTTTACGGGCTGGGGCAGGTATCGGTATTCAAAGCCCAGAGCAGGATTTACGTAGAGCCTGATCGTGAAAATTATCCGGTTGATGAAGCGATAAAACGCCTTACCAGAGTGTTTGGTATTGCCTCGGTCAGCCCGGTTCTAAAGCTTGAGACCAACAAGGAAACCATCTGGCAGTCGGCCGTTGAAATGGTGCGCTCACTTGTCAGCAGGCATCCTTATAAAACCTTTAAGGTAGAAACCAGACGCGCGGATAAAAGGTTCCCAATGAACTCCATGGAGGTTTCCAGAGAATTAGGCGGCGTGATTTTGGACCAGGTACCGGAGCTGAAAGTGAATGTCATCGATCCGGATTTTATCCTGTATGTTGAAATCCGTGAATTTACCTATCTCTATTCGGAGATCATCCCTGGTGTGAAGGGGCTGCCGGTGGGTTCCAACGGCAAGGCGACGCTTTTGATATCGGGCGGAATCGACTCTCCCGTTGCCGGCTGGATGGTGGCCAAAAGGGGTGTTCGTATCGAAGCGGTGCATTTCTACAGCTATCCGTATACCAGCGAACGCGCGAAGGACAAGGTTATCCGCCTGGCCCAGATTCTGTCCGGATATACGCAGGGAATACGGCTGCACATCGTTCCGTTTACTGAAATTCAAATGGAAATCAATCAAAAGTGTCCGCAAGATTACCTGACGATCATCATGCGCAGGTTTATGATGCGCATCGCCGAGCGAATTGCCAAAAATAACGGCTCTTTGGGGCTTGTGACCGGAGAGGCCATCGGCCAGGTCGCGAGTCAGACCCTCGAAAGCCTGCTGGTGACAAACAGCGCGGTAGAAATGCCTGTTTACCGGCCCTGCATCGGGATGGATAAAAGCGAAGTGATCGATATCTCCAGAAGGATCGACACCTTCGAAACCTCCATTCTTCCGTATGAGGATTGCTGTACGGTTTTTGTGGCCAAACACCCGGTGACCAAACCGCAGCTTGAAAAAACACTGGCCTACGAAGAAGCCCTGGATGGGGAAGCTCTGATCCAAAAAGCGCTTGATGGAACAGAAGTGTTGGAAATAGAGTGAAACCTCATGTATCATGTCATCCTGAACGAAGTGAAGGATCTTTTTAAGTGAGTACGAATTTATTAGATTCTTCGCTGCACTCAGAAAGACGCGCTGCGCTTAAAATTAACTGCTGCGCTCAGAATGACCGCGCGGTGCCCGGAATACTATATAATGGTGATGTGAATGGTATTCCGAAAGAATAAAAACGCCGCGTTGAACGCTGAGCACAGGTTATTGAATCACCTGAAATGGTGGCATATCCTGATCGTGTGCCTGGTGGTGGTTCTCGCAGGTCTGTTCCTCCATCTGTGCTCCATCCTGAATCAAAAAACCATCTACCCCGGAATATCAGTGGACGGAATTGAGGTTGGCGACCTGACAAGGGAGGAAGCCCTTGTTCTTTTGCGAACCAACATGGAGTTAACCTTTCAAAAGGATGGAATTCAGCTGATTACTCCGCTGAAGCAATACAGGCTTCCATTCCATGATATCGGCTACGAGGCCGAATATGGAAAAGCCCTTGATTTGGCCTATTCCAGGGGCCGACAGGGGAATATCTTCCAACGGCTGATGGAAATCCGGAATTTGCGTAAACAAAGCCTGCAAATCATTGCCGAAATGTGTTATGATAAAGAAAAAACAGTCCAGATTTTGGACAGCATCCGCCAGGATACCGAAAGAAAACCTAAAAACGCCTCCATTTCGGTGAAATCCGGCGTCGTTAAGGTGACACCGCACCAAACAGGCTTTATGTTGGACATGAAGCTTAGCCTGGACAGGGTGGAGGAATCCCTGCTTGAAAGAACACTGCAGGATGTGGAGCTGTGCATCGTAGAGATTACTCCGGACATCCCGGCACAGATGCTTGACAAGATTACAACCAGGCTTGCGGAGTTCCACACTGTTTTCAGCACCGTAAATGAGGGAAGAGTTCATAACATAAAAACGGCCAGCGGTAAAATCGACCAGAAGGTGCTTCTCCCCGGCGAGGTCTTTTCAATGGATAAAGTGCTGGGGGACAGAACCGTGAAAAACGGTTACAAGCCTGCAAAGGTCATCGTCAACAATGAGCTGGTGGATGGGCTGGGCGGCGGGATTTGCCAGGTGACATCCACATTTTACAATGCCGTATTGCTTAGTGGGCTTGAGATTGTGGAAAGAAGAAACCATACGATTCCGCTGTCCTATATTGGCGTAGGCCGGGATGCGACCATCTCCCAGGGTTATATTGACTTCAAGTTCAAAAACAATCTGGGCTATGCCATTATTGTTGAATCCAGGATCACCGGCAGCCAGGTGAACGTTTCCATTTGGGGGCGCAAGCCGCAGACCGGAAACAGGTTTCGGATACGGACAAAAGTCACTGAAACAACACAGTCCGAAGGCGTTGAATCCGTAATTGATCCCTCCCTGAAGCCCGGTGAAAAAGTGGTTGTCCGCGAGGCTAAACCCGGCTGCAGGGTGGAGGTATACCGCGAAACGGTGGATTCGTCGGGAAATGTGATAAAAACCGAACAAATATCGGTGGATAAATACCTTCCCCAGAAAAAAAAGATCAGAGTATCTCCCATATCGGCCATCGATACGGAAGAAGGAGATGAAATGGAAAAAGCCGCAAAGGAAGAAACCGCCCGATAAGGCGCGCGGCTGATGCATGAGTATGAACGAAATCAAACCGATATACAATACAACAATTGATTGTCCAATCTGTGGCAAACAGATAGAAGTCACGAAGGTTCGATCCAAATTTGTCCGGCTGGTTTCGCATGATGAAGACTTCTGCCCCCATTACGAAGGGCTGAACCCGATCTTTTATGAAGCGTGGATATGCAGCTTTTGCGGTTATGCAGCCCACAGCACGGTTTTTAGCGAAGCCACAATCCATGACCAAAAATGCGTGCTGGATAAAATAAAGCCTAAATGGACAAGCCGTTCATTCGTTGGCGAACGGGACATCCGCCAGGCCCTTGATGCCTTTAAAATCGTCCTGTATAATCTGCAGATCAGGGGGGCGCAATCCTCCGAGTTTGCAAAGGTTTGCCTGCGCATTGCCTGGCTGTACAGATACACGGGAGAATGGGTTGATGAACACCGGTTTTTAAAGTTCTCCTACGATTATTTCCGTCAGGCCTATACCGGCGAGCATATGGGGGTGAACAAGCCGGACGAATATACCCTGATGTTCATCATCGGTGAGCTGGCCAGGAGACTGGATTTCAACGAAGATGCGATGACCTGGTTCGGAAGGATTCTGTCGGCATCTGCAAGGCCCGATAAAAAGGGGAAAATTCAACCCCGCCTGCTGGAAGAAACCAGAGATTTGATTGTGATGACCCGAACAGCGATGAAAACAAAAGAGACCGGAGTGTAAAAGAGGAGGTTCCCTATGGAAATTGGAAAACTCCCCAACGAGGTTCTACAGTTTTTAGTACTGGACAAAATCCGAAACACCCGCAGGGAGGTTCTGGTGAACCCCGCAGTCGGAGAAGACTGCAGCGCGATAGATTTCGGCCAGGAATTGTGCGTGATATCGTCCGACCCAATTACCGGCACAGAAAATGAAATCGGACGCATTGCCGTGCATGTATCCTGCAATGACATTGCTTCCAGCGGAGCCGAACCGATCGGTATCATGGTCACTATGCTCATCCCCCCGGGGGCGTCGATGTCCAGCGTGGAAAAGGTCATGAAGCAGCTGGCGAATACCGCCACCGCATCAAATGTGGATATAATCGGCGGTCATACCGAAGTGACGGATGCTGTGAATCGTTTTGTTATCAGTGTTACGGCTGTGGGAAAGACCATCAGTAAAAACTTGATCAAAACTTCCGGCGTGAAGCCGGGTGACAGTTTTATCCTGACAAAAACCGCCGGGTTGGAAGGTACCGCCATTCTGGCTTTTCAAAACCAGAAGGAACTGGCCCAAAAGTTCGGCAGCCCGCTTGTGATAGACGCAAAGAAGCTGATGGCGCAGCTGAGCGTTGTGAAAGAGGGAATGATTGCCGCCAGGCATGGTGTTCATGCAATGCATGACGTCACTGAAGGCGGGGTTTTGGGCGCTGTCTGGGAAATGTGCGATGCCTCCGGCTGCGGTGCAGAGATTATGAAGGATAGCATCCCTGTTCCGGACGTTACCAGGATCATATGCAATTATTTCAATATAAATCCTTTGAAGCTCATGTCCAGCGGATGTATGCTGATAGCAACTGAAACCGGATCAGCATTGGTTGAGAAGCTTGCGAACGAAGGCATTCAGGCCACAATTATCGGCAAGGCAACCGAAAAAAAAAGCCGCCTCTTAATCACAGAGACCGGCGCTGTTATGATTCCATCCCCAAAATCCGATGAATTATACAAGGTCAAAAAAAGAGAAGAATGAGCATGCTCACATGCAGGTGAAGGCTTCGGAGGTAAATTCATGGAATTTTTTATCATTTTGTTGCTGTTTATCACGGGTTTGGTGATGGGGTCTTTTTACAATGTGGTTATTTTCCGTGTCCCCGAAGGGAAATCCATCGTAAAACCCCGGTCTGCATGCGGCAGCTGCGGAACGGTTCTGAAAGCAGTCGATCTGATTCCTGTTTTCAGCTACATTTTCTTAAAGGGGAAATGCCGGACCTGCAAAGCAAAAATATCAGCCCAATATCCTCTGGTAGAGCTTTTAAGCGGTCTGCTGTTTGTGGTTTTATATCTGAAATTCGGCTTAACCCTGGAGCTGCTTTTCTCCATTTATTTTATGTCGGTGCTGCTGATCGTCTTTTTCATCGATCTGAAGCATCAGATCATTCCCAATGGGCTTGTGATAACCGGTTTAATTGGCAGTGCGGTGTTTTTTGTACTGCGGTTCTGGTATAAGGATTCCATTCTGGACGGTGCAGCCTGGTATTCACCCCTTTTGGGCATGGTGGCTACATCGGGCTTTCTGCTTCTGATTGCGATTCTGGGAATGTTGATATACAAGGGTGATGCCATGGGAATGGGTGATGTGAAGATATTTTTGCCTATCGGCCTTTTCCTGGGCCTGAGGCTGGGTATCATGGCTCTGATTTTTTCAGTGGTTATCGGCGGCCTGAGCGGCTTATTCCTGATCATCACAAAACTGAAGGACAGAAAAAGCCAAATCCCCTTTGGTCCCTTTATTGTGGCCGGCAGCTTCCTGTCGCTGATGTTCGGACAGGAAGTATTGATGTGGTACCTGGGAAAGATGTTATAAAGTGTTATCAACATACAAGCAAAAAACGACATATTTTTCGTTTCTCTATTCACTTTTTGTTTAAACTTCATAAACAGAGGTATACATATAACATAATAAAATATTTATAGCCTTATTTTTTGGAGGGGGTAAAGAAATGCTTGCTAAAATGTTCAAAATGATGAAAAAGGGTAATAAAGGTTTTACCCTGGTAGAATTGATGGTTGTTGTCGTAATTATCGGCGTGTTAACAGCCATTGCGGTCCCGGTATACAATAATGTAACAGGAAAAGCCAACAGAAACGCTATCGCGGCAAACTTGAGAATCATTGATGGCGCTATCAGTCAATACAAAACTGATAAAGGTACAGCACCTACCGCAACTAATTTAGAACCCGATTATATTCAAGTATGGCCGGCAAACCCAAAAGGAGCTGTATATTCAGTAGTAGCTGAAGCCGGTGGTGTTCCAACTCATGCATCTGTTGCTATAACAGATGTAAATGGTATAACCACCAATGGTAGTTATACACTTAGCCAAATCCTGGAGCTTGATGAAAAGGGTGATAAACCTGCTGTACCTGGAACCTGATAAATTTTAGCGATTCACAAAAATGGAGAATAGACAGAGTTATCTCTGTCTATTCTGTTATAAAAACTTTAAGGATGTTGAAATGAAGCTGATTGGGGAAAAGGGTTTTACCCTCACTGAACTGATGGTTGTGGTTGTGATAATAGGCGTCCTTACAGCTGTGGCTATTCCCGTGACTAATACTATACGGGCTAAAGCTGAAAACAACGCCTGTATTCAGAACCAACACATCATCCATAGCGAAGCGGTGCGTTATTTTGCCGATCATGGCGGATACCCCGCAAATGTTCAGGTTCTTGTAGATAACGGCTATTTACAGAATATGCCTCGCTGCAAGGGAACAGATTACGGTGATACCACAACTGGGTTTGCCGTTTGCCCTAATGAATCACATATGATACCCATCGAATGAATCCTGCTTCCTGCAGATGCATACAAAAGCAGTGTCATGAGGCAAGGTTAATCCCTGCCTCTGTCTGCATTTTATTAAGATAAGAAAAGGTTGACCCTCATCAACAGACAGAGAGAATATACCGATATATATTTAAGTCGAATTAAGTTGATTTGTTTTTAAAACAGGAAAGAAACCCTGCAGATTCACAAACACAAAAGACACCAATAAGGGGCTGAAATGCAATGTTGATCGATTCGGGTTCCCAAAACCCTAAAAAAAGCGCTTTGTCCGAATTCATGAAAAAGAATAAATCCATGGTTTATCTGCTGCCAATTCTTCTGATTGGTATTGTTGCAGTTGTTGTCATGTATTCCAAGCCGCAGAACAAGCCAAAACCGAAACCTACTGCTCCTGCGTCTGCTAATTCTCAGAATAACTCTGGAATTACAGGCGGGCAGGATCTGAGGGTTGAAGTTCTGCCGCAGATGGAACGGGTGAAGCAGCCGGAAGATTTGAATCTCTCCCAAATCGACGATCCCTTTGAAGAAGGTGAACCTTCTTTATTTCTAAAGGGCATCGTTTTATCCGAAAAAAACGACACCGCCATTATTGAAACAGGAAGCAGAGCCTATATTGTTTCAGTTGGAGACAGTATTGACTCTTATTGGCATGTGGAGAAAATTGAGAACAGGAAGGTTACCTTAAAGGACAAGAATGGAAACGATCTCGTTCTTACGATGAATTAGCCTGTGCGAAGAAGCAAAGACAAGGGGCGCAGTCCCCGTATGATATAAACCCCAGACTTCAAGGCTTTGAGTTGAAGCAAGGAGGGCACGAAAGAATGCACCGGAGAAAAATGAAAAGTTATTTCCTGAGTATCATCCTGATTTTAACAATGATGTTATCCACCATCGCGGCAGCAGCCGGGTCGGATCTGGGATATATTCTTTACACTGTCCTGGAGGGTGATAGCTTATCGGATATCGCCGAAAAATATGATACAACCACCGAAACCCTTCTGAAAGAAAACGAAATCAGGGAAGACTCTCTATCTGTTGGAACAATTCTGAAAATACCCGGCGAAAAAACAGGCAGTGAAAGCGCAAAGTCAGGCGGCTTTACGTTTGAAATGCGCGATGCCGACATCCGGGATGTTTTATCCACACTTGCGGTGATCATGAAGAAGAATATTATCTACACCGAAGAATCTATCCGGGTATCCTTATCGGTTCAAAATGTGACGCCGGCAAAAGCCCTGGATATACTGACACAGAGCGTGGGGCTGACCTCCATCAACGACGGAAGCATCATTCTGGTCGGAAACAGCGAAAATATCAGCCAGAACTTTTATACGCTGCTGCCCATCACCCGGTTTGCGCTGAACTATTTAAGCCCTGAAGAAATTAATGCGCAGGTTGAAAAACTGGGCATTCCGGTACAGAAGATCACCCTGGACAGCACCCAAAAATACATTTGGGCCCAGGGCACGCCGCAGGCACTGTCCAAAATGCGGGAACTGATTGCAGCACTGGACAGGGAAGAGAATATCGATCCCATCACGCAGGCGGCCATTAAGGAATTTGGACTAACCCCAGTAGAATTAAAATATGTGACATCCGATGTTATCAATACGCTGATCGGACAATTGGAGATTCCCAGTAAAACCATAATTTTTGAAACCAATCCGTGGACGATCTGGGTCGAAGCCGAGGCATCCGCCATGAAGGAAATCATGACGCTGGTAGCCAGCGTTGACATTGCTGAAAACAAAGTGCCGGAAATTATCCCCGAGGAAGAAGAAGTAGAGGAAGAGGAAGTCGTCATCGACACTGGTCGGATTGAAGCAAAGAAGATGATGAACATTACCTCTGCCAGGCTGCTGCCGCTGGTTCAGGGCCTGGATATCCCGGTGAAGATCATCGCCATCGATTCCAGCGGCTATAATATCTGGATGCGCGGAGACCAGCAATCCATCAACCTGATGAACGATTTAATCAACCGTCTGGATAACTATTTCTCCCGGGACGATGTGAACTTTTTCATCCATAAGCTTGAATACCTGAAAGCGTCCACCGCCATTGAGAAGCTGAATTTTATCGGCTTGCAGGATGTACAGGTCATGTCGCTGAACTATCCACAGTTCAGCAAAGACCTGTTGATCACCTGCCCGGCCGACCGGATCATTGATGTAAGAAATGTGCTGAAAAAGCTGGATGTACCCGGTGAAAAGGTACGGGTGATTGTGGATTCGTCCACAACCTCCAGTGCAAAAACCCGTTTGGAAGCAAGAAGAGATCTGATCGTTCTGTTAACCGGTGTACCCAAGGAAAGCTTCCAGGTTTCGCAGAATATCTCCAAAACAGATACCCCTCTGTATGTCCTTTGGGTTGAAGAAACCCCGGACAATATTACACTGATACAGGATGTGATCACTTCCATGGATGCTCAGGGCGGTGCGCAGGAAAGCCCGGAGACCGGTGGTCAGAATTAGCGGGAGGGAGTTATGGATACTGCTGAACTTTCATTTCAAACCTATGGGCTGGATGAGATGAACGGGCTGCTGAGAAAAACCGTGGAGGCAGAGGGCTCGGATTTGCATCTGGTAACAGGCTCCAGGCCTGCCATCCGGATAAATGGCCGGATTGAAGTGCTGGACAACCCAATCCTGAAGCCAAATGATGTTCAGGCGCTGGTCTATTCTCTTTTAACGGAAGAGCAGAAGGAAAGGCTTGAAAGTGACTGGGAACTGGATTTTTCTTATGCCATCGGCGGAGTAGCCAGGTTCAGAGGCAATGTGATGAAGCAGCGCGGCACCCTGGCGGCCGTTTTCCGTGCAGTACCCTTCGTACTGCCGGAC